>JAUXWB010000247.1 GCA_030684475.1 Reyranella sp.
CCTGAACACGCTCCCGAAGGTCAATCGAATATGGCTTTCCCATCCAGGCTGGCCTCCAGCCCCAGCCAGAACCTTGAATCAGATTTCTGATTCCTTGGGAATCCTCAGTCGATTCCTATTTGTGGCTCGATGCTCTAGGCGAGAGCTGCGGCGACTCTGCTGAACTCGATTGCGCTCTCGGGCAATCCGAAACGCACCCACTGCGGCTCGCCGGCAAATCGGCGAACGTGAATGCCCTGCCGTGCCAGCCTGTCGGCCAATCCCGCAGCGTCCGCGTGACGGGCGAGGCAGAACAACGGCGTGCCGCCCAGGATTTCGCAGCCCGCCGAGACGAGAAGGGCGTCGAGCGTTCGCCGATCAGTCGCGAGGCGGGTGGCTGCCGCCTGCAGCCAGGCCGAATTGCCGAGCGCCCGGCGGCCGATCTTGAGGGCCGGGCCCGACACTGCCCACGGCCCCAGCTCGTCGCGGATCCGATCGACGATGGGCCTTTCCGCGATGGCGAATCCCAGCCGCACGCCGGCCAGGCCATAGGCCTTGCCGAACGAACGCAGGACGATGGTGTTGGCGGGCAGGCGGCCGGCGAGGCTTGCCTCGCGGGGAAGCAGATCGACGAAGGCCTCGTCGACGACGAGCAGGCCTTTGCTACGGCGGAGTGCGGCCGGTGGCAGGAGCCGGCCCGTTGGGTTGTTCGGGTTGACGATGACGACGACATCGGCGTTCGCCGCATCGTCGAAGCTGGTGACCACGCCGACTTCATGTCCCTGCCGTGCCCAGCAGGCTTCGTGCTCGTCGTAGGTCGGCCCCACGACGGCGACGCGGGATCTCGACACGAGTCGCGGCAGAAGCTGGATCAGGGCCTGTGTGCCGGGCGCCGCCACGATCGTCGCGGGATCGCGAACGCCGTATCTGTGGGCGGCGGCCTCGATCAGAGCCTGTTCCTGCTGTCGCGTGGGCAGACGCGACCAGATCTCCGTCGGCAGGTCTGCGACCGGATAGGGGACGGCGTTGATTCCCGTCGAAAGGTCGATCCAGGGTTCGGGCGCGTCGGGATAGCACCGACGGACCGCGCTCAGGTCACCGCCATGGGCGACCGGTTTGACGGTCGTTACCTCCGTGATAGGCAAAGCACCCATGTTCGCCGCCCTTGCCCTCGTTGCCGTCGCGACCGAAGCGACCGTCGGGTACCCCGACGGAATCCTTCGCCGGATCGGCCATCCCGTGATGTGGATCGGCGCGCTCATAGCATGGTGTGACAAGGCGTGGAATTCCGAGGCGCTGTCCCACGACGAGCGCCGCTGGCGCGGCATCTATCTGCTCGTGCTGCTGCTGGCAGTCGGTATCCTGTCGGGCCTGGCGATCACCGCCGTCCTCGGGGAGTTCTTTCATGGCATCGTGGTCGTGCTGCTGGGCGGCGTGGTCGGCAGCTCGATGCTGGCGCAACGCAGCCTCCATGCCCACGTCGCTGCCGTCGCTTCGGCGCTGGAGACCGACGGCATCGAGGCCGGCCGGCGGGCGGTGTCGATGATCGTCGGCCGCGACACGCGCGTGCTCGATGAAGCGGCGGTCAGCCGCGCCGCGATCGAGAGCCTCGCCGAGAATTTCTCCGACGGCGTGGTGGCGCCGCTCTTCTGGATGGCCGTGGCGGGATTGCCCGGCGCCATCGCCTACAAGGCGGTCAATACCGCCGACAGCATGATCGGCCACAAGTCGCCGCGTCATCTCGCCTTCGGTTGGGCGTCGGCGCGCTTCGACGATCTCGTCAATCTGCCGGCGTCGCGGCTCTCGGCTTTTTGGCTCGTGCTGGCCGCTGCACTGTCGCCGGGCCTGTCGCCCCGGCGTGCGATCGACGTCCTGTTCCGCGATGCCCGGCATCATCGTTCGCCCAATGCCGGATGGCCCGAGGCCGCGATGGCGGGTGCCCTCGGCATCCGGCTCTCCGGCCCGCGCATCTACGATGGCGTCGAGGTTGCCGAGCGCTGGGTGGGTGACGGGCGCAATGAGTTGACCGCTCGCGACATCCGCGCGGCGCTCGATCTCTACCGCGCCGCCTGCGGTCTGCAGATCGCAGTCCTCGTCGCCATCGTTGTGATCAGCTTGATGTTCTAAATCGGGGTTCGCGCGCCAGCGCCAGCAGTCGGTCGCAGTCGAGATACTTCTCTATGTGGTCGGCGAGACGGTCCAGGGTCGCGTCGACATCGGCTTCGTAGTCCAGTGCCGAGCCTGCTACGCCGATGCGTTGCAGCCAGTGCTGCCGCTGCCGGTCGTCCGACAGGAGGCCATGAATGTAGCAGCCGGCGACCGTGCCGCTGTCGTTGGTCGCACCGTCGTGCTTGCCGTTCGCGAGCCGTAGCAGCGGGCGAAGGGTGCCGGTGGTTCGGCCGATATGCATCTCGTAGCCCTTGAACGGCGCCGCATCCTGAACGGTCTCGCCGCTGATCTCGACCAGCACCTTGTCGCCACCCAGCACGGTGTCGACCTCGAGCAGCCCGAGGCCGTCGACGCTGCCGGCGGGGCCTTCGATGCCGTCGGGATCCGAGATTTGCTGGCCCAGCATCTGATAGCCGCCGCAGATTCCCAGGACGTGTCCACCGCGGCGCACGTGTGCCTTGAGATCGATGTCCCAACCTGCGGCGCGGAGCGCGGCGAGATCGGCGATCGTGGCCTTCGAGCCCGGCAGGATGACCAGCGCGGCGTCGCCGGGGATCGGCTCGCCGGGCCGCAGGAACACGAGATCGACGTTCTTCTCGAGACGCAGCGGATCGAAATCGTCGAAGTTGGCGATGCGGGGATAGGCCAGCACGACGATGCGCGGCCGTCCGTCGCCACCGGCACTGTGGCCAGGAAGGCCGAGCGCGTCTTCGGCGGGCAGACGATGGGCATCGTCGAAGAACGGCACGAGTCCGAGAGACTGCCATCCCGTGCGTTGGGCAACCATCTTCATGCCGTCGTCGAACAGCGAGGGATCGCCGCGGAACCGGTTGACGATGAAGCCCACGATCATGGCGTTGTCGGCGGGATCGATAACGGCCTGGGTGCCGACGAGGCTCGCGATCACGCCGCCGCGGTCGATGTCGCCCACCAGCACGACAGGCACGTCGGCGGCGCGTGCAAACCCCATGTTGGCGATGTCGGCGGCACGCAGGTTTACCTCCGAGGCGGAACCGGCACCCTCGACCAGGATGAGGTCGGCCTCGCCCGCAAGCCGCTCGAAACTTTCGAGCACGGCGTCCAGCAGCTTGGGCTTCATCGCCTGGTATTCGCGTGCCTTGGCAGTGCCGACGACGCGGCCTTGCAAGACGACCTGTGAGCCGATGTCGCTCTGGGGCTTCAGCAACACCGGATTCATGTGGACGCTGGGCGCCACGCGCGCGGCACGTGCCTGCAGCGCCTGGGCGCGGCCGATCTCGCCGCCGTCGGCGGTGACGGCGGCGTTGTTCGACATGTTCTGCGGCTTGAACGGTCGGACACGGAGCCTGCGCCGGGTGAAGAGGCGGGCGAGGGCGGCGACCAGCAGCGACTTGCCGACGTCCGAGCCCGTGCCCTGGATCATGATGGCCCGGGCCGCTTTCCCGGCAGCCATCAGAATTCGATGCCTTCCTGCGCCTTCACGCCTGAAGCGAAATGGTGCTTCACGAGAGTCATCTCGGTCACCAGGTCGGCCGCCTCGGTCATCTCGGCCTTGGCATTGCGGCCGGTGACGACGACGTGCAGGTCGGGCCGCCGTGCCTGGAGGGCGGTTGTCACCTCGCCGATGTCGAGATGATCGTAGCGCAGCGCGATGTTGAGTTCGTCGAGCACGATGAGTCGGATCGACGGGTCGGCCATCAGTTCGAGCGTCTTGGCCCAGGCACGCTTCGCCGCGTCGACGTCGCGCGCCCGGTCCTGGGTCTCCCAGGTGAAGCCCTCGCCCAGCGTATGCCACTGGACCTGGTCGCCGAACCGTTCGATCGCGGTGCGCTCACCCGACTGCCAGGCGCCCTTGCCGAACTGCACGACGGCGCAGCGGAAGCCGCGGCCGACGGCGCGCAGCAGCAGGCCGAATGCGGCCGTGGATTTGCCCTTGCCCTTGCCTGTGTGGACGATGAGCAGGCCTTTTTCGACCGTTTTGGCCGCCAGTTTGGCGTCCTGAACGGCTTTGCGGTTGGTCATTTTGGCCCTGTGACGGGCATCGTCTTCTGGGGCAGGGGACATGGACTTTCGGCTTTCGGATTGGGGCCGCAGAATGGTCGGCAAAGTCCTTGTCAGCAAGGCGAAGGGCCCGTATCAATCGGAAGACGGTGCCCCTCACGGGGCTCAAAAGGGAACGCGGCAAGAGGCTAACGTCTCGACTCCGCGGCTGCCCCCGCAACTGTAGTCGGCGAGCCAACGGCCAAGACACCACTGGGAAACCGGGAAGGGGGCCTGCGGCGAAGATCCGAGAGCCAGGAGACCTGCCGTCATGTGGTGCATTCGAGCTGCCGGTGGGGCAGCCAGGGAGAATCGATATGGCTAACACGACCGCATCCGTCATCCGGACGACCGAACGAAGCGACGCGCTTCGCGCGGCAAGCATCGCCTTGATCCTGGGACTCGGACTGGTTTTCCTGACCGGCTTTGCCTATCCGGAGGTCATTCACAACGCCGCGCACGACGCGCGTCACAGCCTCAGCTTTCCCTGCCACTGACGCTGGCACAATGCTTACCCGGGTTTTGTCGGTCGGCCTTCTGGCCGGGCTTTTGGCTGGCCTGCTGATTGCAGCCGTTCAGCAAGTCACGACGACGCCGCTCATTCTCGCGGCCGAAACCTACGAAAAGCCGGCCGAAGTCTCGGCCGCACCCAAGGCATCGCATAGCCATCAGGGCACCGAGGCTCATTCACATGGCGATGGCTGGGCGCCGGCCGACGGCCTGCCACGCTTCTTCTTCACGGCCATCACGACGGTCGCGACCGCCGTGGGCGTGGCCTTCGTGCTCATGGCCGTCATGGTCTTTGCCGGCGTTCCGATCGACGAGCGTCGGGCACTCGCCTGGGCGGTCGCGGGCTTCGTCGCCTGCGGTCTGGCACCCGCCGCCGGCCTCGCGCCCGAACTGCCGGGAAGCGCTGCCGGAGACCTGGTCGGCCGGCAGCTCTGGTGGGTCGGGACGGCTATTGCGACGGCCGTGGCGCTATGGGCCTTCCTGCGTGCCGACCACCATCCGGTGGTGCGTCTCGGGGCGGTCGTCCTTCTGCTCGCCCCGCATTTCATCGGTGCCCCGCATCCGCACGAACTCGAAAGCAAGGTGCCGGCCGAACTTGCCGCGCAATTCGCCGCGCTTTCGCTGGTCGTGCAGGCGTTGCTGTGGGCCTTCGTCGGGATTGGTATCGGCCTGCTCTGGCCGAGATTCGCGCCTAAGCCGGCGAACTGAGTCGTCCCGCCGGTATGCCGTCGCTTTCGCGACGACCTGGAGTTTGTCTGAATGGATGAAGCGACCGTGACGATCTTCGTCTGCGTCTCGTGCCGGCGGGGCCTTGGTGACACCGACGAGTCTTTTGACCAGCCCGGCCGTGACCTGGTCGATGCGCTCCGGGCTCGCTTGAGGGACGGCGGGCAGACAGCCGTGACCGTGACGCCGGTCGATTGCCTGGCCGTGTGCAAGCGCCCATGCACGGTGGCCCTGGCCAGCGCCGACAAATGGACCTACCTGATCGGCGATCTCGATCCGGACTCGCATGCCGAGGAGATCGTTTCAGCGGCGTTGAGCTTCGCGGCTTCGGAGAACGGCATCGTTCCGTGGCGGGAGCGGCCCGCCTCCTTCCGCAAGGGCGTGATCGCCCGGGTTCCTCCCATCATGGTCGGCAATACGACCGGAAATTCAGCCTCAGAGGCCATTGAATCATGACTTCCCTCGCCAAGGTCCCCTGCACGATCATCACCGGCTTCCTCGGTGCCGGCAAAACCACGCTGGTCCGCCATGTCCTCGAGAATGCCGGCGGCCGCCGCCTCGCGGTGATCGTGAACGAGTTCGGCGACGTCGGCATCGATGGCGACATCCTGAAGAGCTGCGGCATCGAGAGCTGCACGGAGGACAGCGTCGTCGAGCTGTCGAACGGCTGCATCTGCTGCACCGTGGCCGACGACTTCGTTCCGGCGCTCAAGAGCCTGCTCGATCGACCCAATCCACCCGAGCACATCGTCATCGAGACTTCGGGCCTCGCGCTGCCCAAGCCGTTGGTAAAAGCTTTCAACTGGCCCGAGATCGCCTCGCGCGTCACCGTCGATGGCGTGGTGGCCGTCGTCGACGGCGCCGCCGTGGCGGCCGGCCGTTTCGCCGACGATCCCGAGGCGATCGCCCGCCAGCGCGCCGAGGACGACTCGCTCGATCACGACAATCCGCTGGAGGAGGTCTACGAGGACCAGCTCCTGTGTGCCGACCTCGTGGTTTTGAACAAGGCCGACCTGATGTCGGCGGCCGAGCTGAAATCGGTGACCGGGGAGATCGGCAAGACACTGCCCAAGGCCGTGAAGGTGGTCGAAGTCCAGAACGGCAAGGTATCGGTGTCCGTCCTTCTCGGACTGGGCGCTGCCGCGGAAGCCGACTTGGAAAGCCGGCCTTCCCATCACGATCTCGAGGGCGAGCACGATCACGAGGATTTCGACACCTTTGTCGTCGACGTGCCGTCGTTTGCCGCGCCACAGGCCCTCGTCGACCGCATCGCCAAGGCCACCGGCGCGCACGACATCCTGCGGGTGAAGGGTTTCGTGGACATCGCCGGCAAGCCCATGCGGCTGCTGGTGCAGGGCGTCGGCGCGCGCATCCAGCACCAGTTCGATCGGCCGTGGCGTCCGGGCGAGGCGCGGCGGGGCCGCCTGGTGGTGATCGGCGAGAAGGGTTTCGACAGGGAAGCCATTCGCGCTGCCATTGCGGGCTAGACCGGCATGCATGTTCTGGCGACACAGCTTGCGACCCTGGACGAGGCAGATGCCGCCGTCGATCTCGGTCAATCGCCGGCCGATGTCGTCGTGCTTTCCTTCTCCGACAGCGATCTCTCGGCCCTTGCCGCCGCGTGGCAGCAGGATGCCGCGTCCTTGCCGACTCTTCGCCTCGCCAGCCTGAAGAAGCTCCGCCATCCGATGTCGGTCGATCTCTATGTCGAGCGCGTAGTGGCTCACGCGCGCGCCGTCATCGTCCGCGGCCTGGGCGGCCTCGACTACTGGCGTTACGGCTTCGAGCGCATCGGCGATATCGCGCGTGAAAACGGCGTGCTGTTCGCCGCCCTGCCGGGCGACGACCGCGCCGATCCGCGGCTGACCTCGGTTTCGACCCTGGCGGCCGAACCGCTGGCGCGACTGGAACAGTTCTTCCGCGAAGGCGGCACGGAGAATCTCCGTCAGGCGCTGCACTATGTCGGTTCGCTGCTGGGCCGCGGCAATACCTGGACGCCACCGGCGCCGGTCGGCCCGATCGCGGGTTTTATGCTCGATCGCCGCACCATGCCGATCGCCGAGCTTTGCCAGGCGCAGGACTCCAGGCCATCTGCGCTGGTCGTTTTCTATCGTTCCAACCTGATGGCCGCTGACATCGAGCCGATCACGGCGCTGCTCAAGGCGCTGGATCGGGAAGGATTGGCGTCCATGGCTGTCGCCGTGAACAGCCTGAAAGATCCCGCCGTCGAGGCCGATCTCGAGCGTCTGGTGCGGGCGCGCCGGCCGGCGGTGATTCTCAACACGACGGCCTTCTCGGCGCGGCGCGAGGACGACTCGACGGTGCTCGATGCCGCTGACGTGCCGGTGCTGCAGGTTATCTTGTCAGGCAGCACGCGCGAGGGCTGGGCCGGCTCGCCGCGCGGCCTGTCGCCGGCCGACCTCGCGATGAACGTGGTCCTGCCGGAACTGGACGGACGCCTGCTCACGCGGGCGATCTCGTTCAAGGCCGAGGCGCCGGTCGATCGCCGGATCGAGTTCGGCAGCGTCCGCCATGCGTCCGATCCCGATCGCGTCGACTATGTCGCCCGCCTCGCCGCGGCCTGGGCGCGCCTCGCGCGCAAGGAGCGGCCGGAACGGCGCCTGGCGCTGGTTCTTTCGGACTATCCCGCCCGCGGTGGCCGCACCGGCTATGCCGTCGGGCTCGATACGTCGGCGAGTGCGGCGGAGATCCTGCGGTTGTTGCGGAGCGAGGGCTACGCCACCGGTGCTCGGGAGCAGAGCACGGCGGATATCGAGCGGTTCCTGCTCGATCAAACGGAGCGCGTGACGATTCCGCTAACCGTCTATCGCGCCTGGCTCTCGGCTTTACCGGAGAGTTTGCAGCTCACGATCGACGAGACCTGGGGCGATGCTCGCAGCGATCCAGCTATCGTTGGCGATGCGTTCGAACTGCCCGTCCTGCGCTGCGGCCACGCGCTGGTCCTGCTGCAGCCGGACCGCGGTCTCGCCGACGATCGCAAGGCCGGCTACCACGACATGTCCTGCCCGCCGCGCCATGCCTATGTCGCGATGTATGCGTGGCTGCGCGAAACCGAGAAGATCGATGCGCTCATCCATCTTGGGACCCACGGCACGCTTGAATGGCTGCCGGGCAAGGCACTGGCGCTCTCGGCCGAATGCTGGCCCGAGGCCGTGCTGGGACCGGTGCCGGTGATCTATCCCTTCATCGTCAACAACCCCGGCGAGGCCGTGCAGGCCAAGCGCCGTCTCGGCGCCGTCACCATCGGGCACCTCACGCCGCCGCTCAGCGCAGCGGGACTTCACGGCGCAATGGCCGAAATGGAAGGCCTCGTCGAGGAATACGCGTCGGCCGACGGGCTCGACCGGCGGCGGCTGCGCTTCCTCGAAGACGAGATCGTCGAGCGCGCCTGGAATAGCGGCCTGGCGGCGGAGTGCGGTCTTGCGCGCGGCGAACCCAACCAGGCGGCCATCGCCAAGCTCGATGCCCAGCTCTGCGACATCAAGGAGCTGAGTATCCGCGACGGCCTGCATGTCTATGGACAGGCCCCGGGTGTCGAGGCGCAGGGCGCGTTGGTCGAAGCGATGGTTCTGGCCTCGGGAACGCAAGACACGCCCGCCATGCGTCGCGCGATCAACGGTGCCGTGGCGGCCTGCGCCCAGACCGAGCGCGCCGCGGTGTTGGCCGCACTCGATGGGCGACGCGTGGCGCCCGGTCCAGCCGGTGCGCCGACCCGCGGCCGCGCCGACGTTCTTCCGACCGGACGCAACCTCTCCTCCATCGATCCGCGTGCCATTCCGACGCGCACGGCGTCTGTCATCGGCGCACGCGCAGCGGACGAAGTGGTGCGCCGCTACCTGCAGGATCACGGCGAGTATCCGCGCGCGCTGGTCATCGATCTCTGGGCCTCGGCGTCGCTCCGCACGGGCGGCGACGATCTTGCCCAGGCGTTCGCCTATCTCGGCGTGCGCCCGACCTGGGACAAGGCGTCGAGCCGCGTCACCGGCATAGAAATCATGCCGCTGGCGGTCCTCGACCGGCCACGCATCGACGTGACGCTCCGGATCTCGGGCCTGTTCCGCGACATTTTCGAAACCCAGATCGCACTGTTCGACGTGGCGGTCCGGCGCGTCGCTGCCCTTGAGGAAGACGCCACCGACAATCCGCTGGCGGAAGCGGCCCGACAAGGTGCTGATCTGGCGCGTGTCTTTGGTGGTGCACCCGGAAGCTACGGTGCCCGCGCCGCCGATCTCGCGCTCGATGGCGTCTGGACGTCGCGCGACGAATTGGGCGAAGCCTATCTCTCCTCGGCCACGCATGCCTATGGCGGTGCCGAGACCGTGCAGGCCGTGGACGGAGGATTCCGTGATCGCGTGTCGGCGGCGGATGTGCTGGTTCATCCGCAGGACGATCGCGAGCGCGATCTTCTGGATGGCGACGGCGTCGCGGATTTTGCCGGCGGCTTTGCCGCGGCGGCGGCGCTGCTGGGCAACGATCCCGAACTCTACCATCTCGACACCAGCCAGCCCTCGGCACCGAAGGCACGTCGGGTGGCGGAAGAAGTAGCGCGCGTCGTGCGCGGGCGGCTCACCAATCCACGCTGGATCGCGGGCATGCTCGATCACGGCCACCGCGGCGTGGCGGAGATCGCCCAGACCGTCGATGCGCTCTACGCCTTCGCCGCGACCGCCCAGGTGGTGCCCAATCACCTGTTCGAGGCGACGCACGACGCGCTGATCGCCGACGGTGCCATCCTGGCGGCGATGCGCGAGAAGAATCCGGCCGCGGTCCAGGCCATCGCCGAACGCCTCAGGGATGCCTTGGCCCGCGGCCTCTGGACGACACGCCGCAATGCCGTCGACGAGGAACTTGCTCAGGCGATCGGGGCTTGCGGACCCGTCGCAGTCGGCCGATGAAAGCCAGATCATGAGCTTGGCCGCCGCGATCGACGTGAAGGGCTGGTGCCCCGGCGTTCTGCGCCCGATGCTGAGCGGCGACGGTCTGCTCGCCCGCGTGCGGCCGTGGTGCGGGGCGCTTCGGCTGGACGAGGCGAAAGGTCTGGCCGATGCCTCGGAGCGGTTCGGCAACGGCCATATCGATCTCACGCGCCGCGCCAATCTGCAGATCCGCGGCCTCGGCGACGCCGGCGTCCACGGGCTGCAGGATGCCGTGGAAAGGCTTGGTCTCGTCGATCGCGATGCCGAGGTCGAGGCCGGGCGCAACATCATGGTATCGCCTTTGACCGGCCTCGATCCCGCAGAAGTCGATGTCCGCCCTGTTGCTCGCACGCTGGCCAACCTGCTGGCGAGGGACGCGACCCTGTACGACTTGCCGTCGAAGTTCGGCTTCCTCGTGGATGGCGGCGGCACCGTGTCCATTGCCCAGGAACGCGCCGATATCTCGCTCAAGGCGCTGGGTCAGACGATGGCCGTCGGGCTCGACACGCCTGCAGGTACCGATTGGATCGGCAGCACGTCTTTTGATGACGCCGCGAGAGCGGCTGTCGCCATCGCAAAGGCCTTTGTTGGTCTTGCACGAGAGGGCGGTCGCTTGCGCGATCTGGGCGAGGAGCGTTTTGGGCAACTTCGTGCCCTCGCGCGCAAGAGGCTGGGTCCCGTCGGCGATGGCGTGTCGAGTAAGCCGAAGCGTCTTATCGGCGTGGAGCGGTTGGTCGTGGGCGTTGCCGCGACATTTGGCCGTCTCGAAGCACCCCAGCTTCACCGCTTTGCCACCCTCGCTGGAGAAGTGGGTGCCACGGATATTCGCTTGTCGCCATGGCGTGCGCTCTACGTCGGGGTGCGAGACGTCGCAGCGGCGCAAATTCTGGTCAAGGCCGCGCGCGACATCGGCCTCATCGTCGATGCCAACGACCCGGTCCTCAGGATCGACGCCTGCCCGGGGGCACCGGCCTGCCGGTCGAGCAGCGTCGACACGCGACGCGATGCGCGCCGGCTCGCCACTTCGGCTTTCGCAGGCACCATCCATATCTCCGGCTGCGCCAAAGGCTGCGCGCGCTCGGCCCCGGCCGATCTCGTGCTGGTGGGCGAGCAGGGGCGCTACAACGTGATCCGCAACGGCACCACGCGCGATGTTCCCGAATGCAGCGTCGCGGCGGAAGAAGCGGGAGCGCTGCTTGATGTCCGATAGCCGCTCCTATGTCCGCGATGGCGCCGAGATCTACCGCCAGTCGTTCGGCATCATCCGCGCCGAGGCCGAGCTTGGGCGCTTCACGCCGGCCGAGGAACGGGTGGCGGTGCGGATCATCCATGCCTGCGGCATGACCGAGATCGCGCGCGACATCGTGATGTCGCCCACCTTCGTCGACAATGCGCGCTGGGCGCTGCTCGCCGGTGCGCCGATCCTCTGCGACTCGAAGATGGTCGCCAACGGCATCACGCGGGCCCGGCTGCCGGTGCGCAACGACGTCGTCTGCACGCTCGACGATCCCGCCGTACCGGGTCTCGCGGCAAAGCTCGGCAATACCCGCAGTGCCGCCGCGCTGGACCTGTGGCGCGATCGCCTCGCGGGATCCGTCGTGGCTATCGGCAATGCGCCGACGGCGTTGTTTCGGCTGCTCGAGATGCTCGATGCCGGCGCCGCGCCTCCCGCGGCGGTCATTGGCCTGCCCGTGGGCTTCGTCGGCGCGCTCGAATCCAAGGAAGCGCTGGCGGCCGACGGGCGCGTGCCGTTCCTGATCGTACGCGGTCGCAAGGGCGGCAGCGCGATGGCGGTTGCCGCCGTCAACGCGCTCGCAAGCGAGACGGAATGACGAGCCTCGATGCTCTCGGCGGCTCGGCGCTCGGCGGAACGCTCTACGGCATCGGCGTGGGACCGGGCGATGCGCGCTATTTGACGCTCCGCGCCGCCGCGCTGGTGAAGGCCGTCGACGTGGTCGCCTACTTCGCCAAGCGCGGGCATCAGGGCAACGCGCGGCGGATCGTCGATTCGCTGATGACACCCGGACGCACGGAACTCCGTTGCGAATATCCCGTGACCGACGAGATCCCGGCCGAGAGCCTAGAATATCAATCCCAGATCGGCGACTTCTACCGGCAGACCTCCGATGCCCTGGGCCGGCTGCTGCGCGAGGGCAAATCCGTCGGTCTCCTGGCCGAAGGCGATCCGTTCTTCTATGGCTCCTTCATGCATATGTGGCACCGACTCGAGAGCGACTTCCCGGTCGAGGTCGTTCCCGGCGTCACCGGCATGTCGGGATGCTGGACGCGGGCCAACGTGCCGATCACCTGGGGCAACGACACGCTAGCGGTGTTGCCGGGAACGCTCGAGGAGCACCAGCTCGTCGAGCGCCTGCGCCAGACCGATGCCGCGGTGATCATGAAGGTCGGCCGCAACCTCGGCAAAGTGCGCCGCGCCGTCGAAGCGGCCGGCCTGTTGTCGCGTGCCCTCTATGTCGAGCGCGGCACGATGGAGAACGAGCGTGTGCTGCCGCTTGCCGACTGCCATGACGCAACCGGTGCCTATTTCGCGATGGTATTGATCCCCGGCCAGGGGAGGCGGCTGTGACCGGCTCACTGGTCGTGGTGGGCACGGGGCCGGGGAATGCCGACCTGATGACACCCGCAACGTCGGCGGCGCTGGCGAAGGCGACCGATCTCGTCGGCTACGGTCCCTACCTCGATCGCATTCCCACGATACGGGCCGATCAATGCCGGCATGCCTCCGACAATCGCGTCGAGCTCGACCGCGCACGCCAGGCGCTGTCGCTGGCGGCATCGGGCCGGCAGGTCGTCGTGGTCTCCGGCGGCGATCCCGGCGTGTTCGCCATGGCGTCGGCCGTCTTCGAGGCCGTCGAAGCAGGCGAGCCCGCGTGGCGTGAACTCGACATCCGCGTCGAACCCGGCGTCACCGCGATGCTGGCGGCGGCGGCTGAGGTTGGTGCGCCGCTGGGCGGCGATTTTTGCGCCATCTCGCTCTCCGACAATCTGAAGGCCTGGACGACGGTCGAGCGGCGGCTGACGGCAGCGGCCGAGGCCGACTTCGTGATCGCGCTTTATAATCCGGCCTCGAAGGCACGGCCTCACCAACTGGGCCAGGCCTTCGATCTTCTGAGGTCCATCAAGGCTGCCGAGACGCCGGTGCTGTTCGTCCGGGCGGCCGGTACGGCGGAGTCGAAGATCGTCACAACGACGCTTGCTGCGGCCGACGGCACGCTGGCCGACATGCGCACCCTGGTAATCGTGGGCGCCAGCACCACGCGCCAAGTTGGCCGCTGGATCTATACGCCGCGCAGCGAGCCGGGGGCCCGGTCGTGAGCAAGCCATGCGACCGCTTCCTCAGGGCCTCCGAGGACATGCCCGGCCGGCTTGTCGGGCCGCGCGATCATGATGACCGGCAGGTCGAGCTCGCGGGCCGCTTCGATCTTGGCGTAGGTGGCCGTGCCGCCGGAATTCTTGGAGACGATGACGTCGATCTCCTCGTCGGACAGAAGCTTCGCCTCGGAGTCACGATCAAACGGGCCGCGCGCCTGCAGGATCCTGATGTTGGGCGGCAGGGCCGCCTGTTCGGGCGCTTCGATGGTGCGCGCGAGGTAGCGATGCTGGGGCGCCGACGCGAAGGCGTGAAGGTCCTGGCGGCCGAGACTGAGAAAGACCCGAAGCGGCGTCTTTCCGAGCGCTGCCGCCGCGGCCTCGGCGTCGGGCACAATTCGCCAGCTGTCGTCTTCATGTCGCTGCCAGGGCGGACGCACGATGGAGCCCAGCGGAACGTCCGTATGCGCGCAGGCAGCGACGGCGTTGGCGGACATCTGCGCGGCGTAGGGGTGCGTGGCGTCGACCACGGCGTCGACCTTCTCGTCGTGCAGCCAGTGGATGAGTCCCTTGACGCCGCCGAAGCCGCCGACGCGCGTACCGAGCGGCTGGGCCTTGGGATTGGAAGTTCTGCCAGCCAGCGACAGGGTGGCGTTGAAACGCGCGTCGCCGGCCAGCAGCTTTGCCAGCGCCGAGGCTTCAGTCGTGCCGCCAAGAACGAGGACGCGCATTGCGGGGATTGCCGACGAGTGGCCCATGACAAGTGAGGCCGCAAACTGCACGGCGACACGCTGGCTGTCCATCATCGGCATCGGCGAGGACGGTATTGTTGGCTTGTCGCCGGTGGCGCAGCGGCTGATCACTTCGGCGGAACTCGTTGTCGGCGGCAAGCGCCACCTCGATCTGGCGGGTGATCTGATCGGCGGCCGCCGACTCGCCTGGCCGAGCCCGATTGCCGGCGCCTTGCCGGAGATCCGGAAGCACCGCGGACGACCTGTCGTGGTGCTGGCCAGCGGCGATCCGTTTCATTACGGCGTCGGCACGATGCTGCTGGAGCAGGTTCCCGCCGCGGAAACGCTCTGCCTGCCGCAATCCTCGGCCTTCAGCCTGGCGGCGGCTCGTCTTGGATGGTCGCTGCAGGACGTGTCGATCGTCAGCCTGCACGGTCGCGCTCTTGAGGGAATCGTACGCTACTTGCAGCCTGGCGCGCGGATTCTTGTATTGGCCTGGGATGGCGAGACGGCGGCCAAGCTTGCGCATCTCCTCGTCGCGCGCGGCATGGGCCAATCGAAGATCGTCGTGCTCGAGAACATGGCCGGTCCGCGCGAGCGCGTGCGCGCCGTGACGGCATCGGGATTCGATCTGGTCGATGTGGCGGCTCTCAACACCATCGCGCTGGAAGTCGCAGCCTCGCCCGAAGCGACCGTTCTCCCGCTCGTGCCGGGTCTCGACGACGATCTTTTCGAGAACGACGGCCAGCTCACCAAGCGCGAGGTGCGCGCCGTCACGCTGTCGGCGCTGGCGCCGCGGCAGGGCGAGCTATTGTGGGATATCGGGCTGGGCGCGGGTTCGATCTCCATCGAATGGTTGCTGCGCCATCCGTCGCTGAGCGCCATCGGCTTCGAAGAACGGCACGAGCGTGCCGCACGGGCGGCGCGCAATGCCGCCGCACTCGGCACACCAGATTTGCAGATCGTGCAGGCCCGGGCGCCCGAGGGTTTCGCCAACCTGCCGCGACCGGACGCCGTGTTCATCGGCGGCGGCCTGTCCGATCCCGGCGTGCTGGAGGCGGCGTGGTCGGCCTTGAAGCCGGGTGGCCGCCTGGTCGCCAACACCGTGTCGATCGAGTCGGAAGCCCGGCTGATCGAAGGCTTCCAGCGTCACGGCGGCGACCTGGTACGCCTGCAGGTTTCCAAGGCGCATCGCATCGGGACCGTGTTCGCCTGGAGATCGGCCACGCCCGTCACTCAGTGGCGCGCGAGGAAGCCATGATCGTCGCGGGGGTAGGATTTCGGCGCGGCACCTCGGCCGAGGAGATCGAGCGCGCGGTGCGACTGGCGCTCGGCCTGTTCAGGTTGGCGCCGGAGCGCCTCGACGCGATCGCCACCGAGTCCGGGAAGGCGACCGAGCCGGGCCTGGTCGAGGCGGCGCGGCTGTTGTCGGCGAAGTTGGTCGGCTGCACTTTGACGGATCTCGATCGCGTAGCGGGACAGGTCCTCACCCAGTCCCTCATCGTGATGGCAACGAAGGGCGTGCCGTCGATCGCTGAAGCATCGGCACTTGCCGCCGCGGGGCGCGATGCGCGACTGCTGGGCACGCGGGTTGCCACCGAACGGGCGACCTGCGCCATCGCGATTGGAGAAGGTCGATGACGGTTCACTTCATTGGCGCCGGACCGGGCGCTGCCGACCTGATCACGGTGCGTGGCCGCGACATCATCGCGCGCGCGCCGGTCTGCCTCTACGCGGGCTCATTGGTGCCGAAAGCCCTGCTCGACCATTGCCCCCCAGGTGCGCGCGTCGTCGATACCGCGCCGATGTCGCTCGACGAGATCGTGGCCGAATGCCAGCGGGCGACCGACGCCGGTCAGGATGTCGCGCGGCTTCATTCCGGCGATCTCTCGGTCTGGAGCGCGCTGGGCGAGCAGCTTCGCCGCCTCGACGCGGCCGGTATTGCCTACACCATCACGCCTGGCGTGCCGGCGTTCGCCGCCGCCGCCGCCGCGCTCGGCCAGGAATTGACCCTGCCCGAAGTGGCGCAGACCGTGGTGCTGACCCGCACCTCCGGCCGTGCTTCGGCGATGCCGTCGGGGGAAAAGCTCGAGGCCTATGCCGCCACCGGTGCGACCCTGGCCATTCATCTCTCCATCCATGCCATAGACAAGGTCGTGGCCGCCCTCGTGCCGCACTACGGCGCCGACTGTCCCGTCGCCGTCGTCTATCGCGCGAGTTGGCCCGACGAACGGATCATCCGCGCGACGCTGGGCACGATCGTTTCCGAGATCGCCAAGACCCCGATCGAGCGGACGGCCCTCATCCTGGTCGGCAAGGTGCTGGGCGCCGCCGCGTTTCGCGACAGCGCGCTCTATGATGCAGGTTACCAGCGCCGCTTCCGGGGCAGGGGAACGTGAAGCTTCCCGACAATTTTCCGGCGC
>JAUXWB010000249.1 GCA_030684475.1 Reyranella sp.
CGTGCGTGAGGTCGCTCAAGCGGCACCTCCAGCCCGGGTGGGAGGCACGCGTTTGAACAGTTCCCTTACCGGGTAGCCGGTTATCCCCGACGGTGGATGAGTGCGGCCCGTTAGACAGATTCCGAAGGAATCTGAGTTAGAGAAGTTACGGTCGCTCCAACTTATTGAGCGCCAAAGACTTTCGGGCGATTGCGGTCCCCGATATCACGAGGATCGGGTCCCCGATGGAACGATAGGCGGCGTCCCCGATAGCACGAGGCGAGTCACAGTTTGTCCCCAGGACGCGCGGCTTGGTGCAATGTCATCACGGACGGGTCGCGCAGGATGGGAGTGAAGACCAGGCGTTCAGCGCCGCGCGGACCACGCTCGATGACCAGCCGATAGCCCGGCAGCGTCTGGCGGCGCACGATCTCGCGCACGTCGTAGGCGAAGTGCTTTAGCGGCGAGAGGCTGCCGGACTTGGCGTGCAGGTGCAGGAAATCGAAGCTCCAGCCACCGGCCTGGCGACCGCCATGCTTGCGCACGATGCGGTAGAGCCAGCGCTCCAACCCGCCCTTCAAATCGAAGTATGCCCGGTCGATCGTGAGCACCAGCGCATCGTCCAGCACGCCGGCATAGAACCAGTCCGGCAGGATCAGCTCGAGCCCGAGCGGCCGGCCGTTGGCGTCGGCGGTCTCCTTCCATTCGTTGATCCAGGAGAAGCGGTGGCGCCGCCGCTCTGCCGGCTGGCGGATGGAGGTCAGAACGGTGGTCGATTGCAGCCGGTCGAGCGCAGCTTTCAGGCGATCGTAATCCCGTGCACCGGTGCCGCGGCCGACGAAGGTCAGGATCTCATAGGGAGTCGCAGCCATCAGACGCGAGGTCTTCAATCCGGTGTCCCTCGCCTCGACGATCTGGGAGGCCGCCCAGATCAGCACGTCGGCGTCCCAAATGGTTGCCATGCCGTGGTCGGGCACGGCCTCGACCCGGATCGCGACGGCTCCAGTGCGGTATTCGATCGGCCGGACGCGCTTGGACTTGGCCAGGGCGAAGAACGGATAGGCCATGAGATCTTGGGCGTCCCGCGGCGCGAGATCACCGGGCAACGCCCGGAAAAGATCGAGCTGCTCCCGCTCGCCCGCCCACCTATGCTGAACGGTCACCCTCCGGCTCCGATCAGCGTCGCGCGCGGGTTGGAACAGCGAAGGAAACGGCCATCCGCGGCTTTGCCGGCAGCACCGTTCCGGCACCAGGGTCGGAGGTCGAGGTCTTGGCGCCGCGATCGGCCCAAGCCTTGAGGTCTTCGACGGCATAGACGACCCGTCCCCCGATCTTTCGATAGGTCGGGCCGGTGCCATACGTCCGATGCTTCTCCAAAGTGCGCCCCGAGAGGCTGAGAAAGCGCGCAGCTTCAGCGGTGCGGAGAAACCGTGGCGGCAGGCCGGCGGTCGGATCGGGCATGCGAGAACCTCCATGATCCTGGTGAGAGCCGTCGGCGGTGACGGCGGGATAACGATCACCGTGGCGGAGGACGGCGGCGTAGGAGGATGACGAAGTGGTTTGCTTTGTCGGCGGCACCCCGCGTCCGTGGCGAGCGCGGGGACGCGCTGCTGCTAGCGGCTCGCGCGCAGCAGCTTTCGATAGCCCCCGTTCATCGTTGCCACTGCGTCTGCGACCAATCGGATCGTCTGGCCCCTGATGGATGATGTCTTCCAGGGATAACGGGCGACGGCATCCGAGCCATAAAGCGCCTGCGCGATCTCGCGATAGCTCGCTCCCTCCAGGCGCCCGTCCAGCGCACGGATCATGCCGAGGAGTCGTTTGCGCAGGCGGGCCGTTATCCGCCAGGCACGCGGGAGGGCTCCTGCCGGATGGCCGTCGAGGCGACGCTTGAAGCGCAACAGGGCGGCAAGACGAAGTAGAACGGTCTCATCCAGAGGAACGAGTGCCGCCATCGGCATCCCCGTGCCCAAGCCTTGAAGCCACAGGCGATGTGGGCCATCGGCGTCGTTCACAACGCCATGGCGCTCGCCGCTACGTTCCGCACCCAACAACGGCGACAGGTCGGCAAGAGCCTCGAAGGGATAAGCGTGACGAAAGCCGTCAGGTGCAGGAACGAGGATCACTGCATGAGGCAATAGATCCGGCCGCCATAAAACCGGCGCGGCAGAGGCGTCGAGTGCCGGATCGCAGGCGAAAGGAAAGCCCCCAGCGCCGGCCAACCGCCGCTGGGCTCAGTTCCTGCTTGTCGGGGTCTTCAGCAATATCGGCGTAGTCGTCTCGGTATGCCGGGTTGC
>JAUXWB010000253.1 GCA_030684475.1 Reyranella sp.
GGGGGTCCAGCATCTGCGCCTGCTCGATGAGATGGTGACCGAGCTCGAGCGCGAGCGTGGCATGCCGGTGGGCGGCGTGGGCTTCGGCGCCATGATCGAACATCCGCGCGCCCTCACCCAGATCCACGACATCGCCGAGCATGGACCACGGGTCATCGCGATGATGCTGGGCGGCGAGGACTTCGCGCTCGAGACCGGCTCCATCCCGGGTGACGAATCGCTCGAACTGCCCAAGCGGTTGGTGGCCTTTGCAGCACAAGCGCATGGCGTCGCGATGATGGGGATCCTGGGAACGGTGGCCGACTACTCCGACCCCGCCGCCTACAAGGCGAGCGCCGAGCGCGCGCGCCGCTTCGGCTTCTCCGGCGGCACCTGCATCCATCCCGGCCTTGTGCAGGCGCTGAACGAAGCCTTCACGCCGGGCGCCGACGAAGTGGCCTACGCCAGGAAGCTGATCGCGGCCGACGAAAAAGCCGCAGCCGAGGGACGCGGCTCGTTCTCGGTCGACGGCAAGATGATCGACATTCCGGTGATCGACCGTGCGCGCAAGCTGCTGGCGCGCCATGAGGCGATCGAGCGCCGCCGACGCTAGCGCCCTACTTGAGTTTGCGCGTGCAGCCCATGAAGGCGTCGCTCAGCGCGCTTGTGCCCTTGAGGCCCAAGACCCACTCCGGCATGCCGGGATTCTGGAACTGGATGCGGATCTGACTGCCGGCGCGGAACTCGGCCATGAACTTGCCGACCTGGTTCTTGTTGATGTCGTACTCGATTCCCATGTCGCCGTCGGCGAAGCGGAAGGTCGTGCCGGTCGCGGTCCAGACGGGATAATCGTCGATGCGCATGGTGACGCCAATGCGCTGCTTCTCGGCGACGGTCCACCGCTTGGTGCCCATCTGGATTGTGAAGGTATCCTCGCCGGCGAACAGCTTGAGCCCGAAATACCGGGCGTTGAGGTCATGGCTGACGCCGCACACGCCGGTCGGCGGCTCGCCGGTGGTGGTGCCGCCGAACGCCTTCCACTCGCCCGCCTTGGCGATGACCGACGTTTGCGCCAGTGCCGCCGACGCCAGAAGAACCGCGGACACGACGCCACAGGCGATTGCTCGAAACATCATGTCGGCCTCTCTCGCTCGACGTGAGGCTAGAGCATCGAGCGTTTAATCAGGCGCATAGCCAGCGTCTTTAAGGTAGTTCCAGCATTCGTGCTGGGAGTAGAGGGCGCAGATGTCGCCGATGGCCCGCCAGAGGGCGTCGATTGTTCGTGCGCCGATCCGCCTGAGA
>JAUXWB010000256.1 GCA_030684475.1 Reyranella sp.
CCGTATTTGGCCGCCATCGGCTCCAGCTCTGCCGGCGTCTTCACACCCGAGGCGATAGCAATGACGCCCTTGCCGCGTGGACCCAACGCGCCAACAAGGGCATCGAGTTCCGACAGCGGCGCGATGGTGGACGGCATCGGCACGCCGCCATAGCCCGAATGGTTGAGCGAGTAGGAGGCGCCGAGGCCGATCGCGCCGTGCGCCATGGCGTCGGCTACCATCGCCTTCATCTTCGCGATCTCTTCCGGCGTCGCCTCGGCACGCTGCGAGGCCGCCTCGCCCATCACCGCGGTGCGGATGGTCGAATGGCCGGCCAGCACCGCCAGATTGGCGTAGGCGCCGCGCCGGCGCAGCATCGCCATGTAGTCGCCGAAGCTCTCGAAATCCCACGCGATACCCTGGCGCAGCGCATCGAGGTCCATGCCCTCGACGACCGACAGATTGCGGATCACCAGGTCGCGCACGGCGGGTGGCGCCGGCACGATGCCGAAGCCGCAATTGCCGATCACTGCCGTGGTGACGCCGAGCGAGGGCGACGGCGACAGCGTGGTGTCCCAGGTGACCTGGGCGTCGTAGTGGGTGTGCACGTCGACGATGCCGGGCGACAGGGTGAGCCCGCCGGCATCGATTGTTTCGGCTCCCTTGTCCTTGATCTCGCCGATCGCGGCGATGCGGCCGTCCTTGACCGCGAGGTCGGCACGCCGCGGCTCGTGGCCCAGGCCGTCGACGATGGTGGCGCCGCGAATGACGAGATCGGCCATTATTTTCTCCGTCGGCTGAGGGCGCCGTAGGCGGCGAGCGCCGCGTGGTTCACAAGGTCGCTCACCGTGGCGCCCATCTGCACGATCTGGACCGGCTTCGCGAGACCGTCGATCACCGGCCCGATCACCGTCACGCCGCCCAGCCGCTGCATCAGGCGCGAGGAAATGTGCGCCGAGTGCAGGCCCGGCATCACCAGTACATTGGCCGGGCCGGTCAGGCGGCAGAACGGATAGGTCTCGCGCAGGAGCTCATAGTCCAGCGCCATGTCGGCCTGCATCTCGCCGTCGAACTCGAAATCGACCTTCTCGGCCTGCAGGATGCGGATCGCCTTGCGGATGCGGTCGATGCGCTCGATCTCGCGGCTGCCGAAGTTCGAGAACGACAGGAACGCCACCCTGGGCTCGTGGCCCATCTGTCGGGCGTTGCGCGCCATCTGGCGGGCGATGGTGGCGAGCTCCTCGGGTGACGGCGTCTCGTTGATCGCGGTGTCGGCCAGGAACACGGTGCCGTGGCGCGCCACGACGATGGAATAGCCCATCGGCACCCTGTCGGGCTCGACGTCGATCACGCGCTTCACGTCCGTATAGCACTCGGGGAAGCGCCGCGTGATGCCGGTCACCATGCCGTCGGCGTCGCCGATCGCCACCATGCAGGCGCCGAACACGTTGCGGCCCTGGTTGA
>JAUXWB010000270.1 GCA_030684475.1 Reyranella sp.
ACGTCGCCGTCCTGCGGATCGGTCAGCACCTTCGATTCGAGGCAGCGCACGGTGTCGACCGACTGCACGTAGAGCAGGCGCTTCTTGATCTCGTCCTCCTTGGCGCGCTTCTCCTCGCCCTCGCCGTAGAGCAGCTTGGGGTCGGCCGGGAAATACGTCGCGAGTTCCGGCCACAGGCGCTTCTTGCCGTCGGCGGGATACTCGTAGAAGCCCTTGCCGTTCTTGCGGCCGTAGCGCTCGAGCTTGGTGTGCATCAGCTCGAGCACGTCCTCGGTGCCGGTCGGTTCGTACTTGTGGCCCGAGGCCGCGGCGTCCTTGCGCGCCTGGTCCATGATCTTCCACGAGAGGTCGATCGCGACCTCGTCGTTGAGCGACAGCGGACCCACCGGCATGCCGGCGTAGCGCGCGCAGTTCTCGATCATGGCGGCCGGGATGCCCTCCTTCAGCATGCGGTGGCCCTCGCTGATGAAGGCGCCACATACACGAGACGTGAAGAAGCCGCGGCTGTCGTTGACCACGATCGGTGTCTTGCGGATCTTCTGCACCAGGTCCATGGCGCGGGCGAGAGTCTCGGGCGAGGTTTTCTTGCCGACGATGATCTCGACCAACGGCATCTTCTCGACCGGTGAGAAGAAATGGAGCCCGATGAAGTTCTGCGGCCGCGACGAAGCCTCGGCGAGGCCACTGATCGGGAGCGTCGAGGTGTTGGAGGCGAACACCGCTTCGGCCGGCAGCGACGCCTCGGCCTTCTTCGTGGCCTCGGCCTTGACCTCGCGGTTCTCAAACACCGCCTCGATCACGATCTGACAATCCTTCAGCGCGCCGAAGTCGGGTGTCGCGTTGATCTTGGCCAGCATCGCATCGCGCTTGGCCTGGTCGAGGCGGCCGCGCTTCACCAGCTTGTCGAGCTCGGCCGCGATATGCGCCTTGCCCTTGTCGGCTGCCGCCTGGTCGCGGTCGACCAGCACGATGTCGAGGCCGGCCTGCACCGAGACGGTGGCGATGCCGGCGCCCATCAGGCCGGCGCCCAGCACGCCGATCTTCTTGTACTCCTGCTTGGGCACGCCCTTGGGCCGGCGCACCAGCTTGTTGGCTTCCTGCAGGCCGAAGAACAGCGTGCGGATCATGCTCTTGGCGACAGGATCGCGCAGCAGCGACACGAAATAGCGCGTCTCCACGCGCAGGCCGGCGTCGAACGGCAGCTGCAGGCCCTCGAAGACGCAGCTCATGATCGCCTTGGGCGCCGGATAGACGCCGTTGGTCTTGCCCGCGATCATGGCGTTGCCGCCGATGAAGGTCATGACGCCGGGCGGGCTCCACACCTGGCCACCGGGGAAGCCCGGCACCTTGAAGCCCTTGCGGTCCCACGGCTGCACGGCGCGGCCGTCGATCGCCTTGGCCCCCTTGCCGCCGAATTCCGGCACGACCTGCTCG
>JAUXWB010000217.1 GCA_030684475.1 Reyranella sp.
AGTTCTTCGTCACGGCGAAGTCGTGGATCATCGAGGGGAAGGGCCCGTCGAGCATCTCGGCGCGCGTGACGGTGCCGTCCTCGGTCACGGTCTGGATGCTGATTTCCTTGGTGAAGCGACCCGTCGCCGAATAGCCGAAGAAGATCATCTCCCCGGTCTCGGGATCGAATTTCGGATGCGCGGTGAAGGGCCCGATGAGCTTGTCGCCGAACGTCTCGTAGCCGCCGTCCTTCGGGCCGACCGGCATCAGGCTCTTCGGGTCGAGCGAGAAGGGGGCGTGCGCCTCCTCCAGCGCCAGCAGCTTGCCGCCGTGCCAGACGATGTTGGTGTTGGCGATGGTCGAGTTCAGCGCAAACACGCGCGGGTCGGTGTAGCGCGGGTTGCCGAAGGTGCCGGAGAGGCCCTCCCCCTCCTTGTTTTCGATCTCCCACTTGGGCGTGCGCACCCAGCGGTTCTTGTAGGAGACGTTGCCGTTCTCGATGTGGAAGGCGTGGATCATGCCGTCGCCGCCGAACCAGTGGTAGGGCCCGCGTGGCGCGAACTGCGGGTTGGGGCCGTTGCGGTAGAGCGTGCCGCAGAGTTCGCGCGGCATCTCGCCGGTGATGTGCAGGTGGCCCGCGTCGGCCTCGGTGTTCACCGGGCCGTAGTAGCCGTGCAGGAAGGGATTGTCGGTCGGGAAGGCCTTGGCCATGGCGGGGATCCTCCTCTTGATACGTAGCGGTAACACTGTGTATCTAACAAACGTTATCAATACACACCGTTCCCAGCAAGTCGAATCCGGGGTCTATAATACTAAGTTTACGGGACGGCTTTCGACCCGGCGGAAATAGAAGTGGCCGCCAACGCCGAGCGCCAGGATCAAGAGCCCGAACAGGAATTCGGTGAGGGTGGGACCGAGAAGATCGAACAGCGGCGTGGCGGCTATGTTGAATACCAGCATCGAACCCGCCATCACCGCAAGGCGCAGCCGGAACACGCGGGCGATCTCCGCCCCGCGGTAGGCGGTCTGCAGCCGGGTGATCATGGGGATGAAGAAGAACGGCCCGCCGAAGCCCGCGAGGAGCCCCGCCAGCATCATGGCCGGCAGCATCCACGGGTTGGGCAACACCCAGACGGCGACCGCGATCAGTGCGAAACCCGCGCCCATCGCGACATAGCCCAGGAACATCGTCGACAGCGGCCGGCGGAAGCGCACGCTGCCCGCGATCAGGTTGCCGGCAACGTCGCCCGCGCCGCTGACGCCGATGATCAGGCCCAGCGCCGCCAGTCCCTCGAAGTCGAACAGGCGCGGGTCGTGCTGCTTCACCATCAGGGCGATGCAGAGCTGCAGCGCGACGCTCCACGGTCCGTTGGCCAGTGCATTCACCAGCAGCAGCGTGCCGATGGTGCGTTCGCGCCGCATCAGGCGCGCGCCGTCGAGCAGCGCGTCCCAGGCGCCGTGCAGGCCACCGCGGCCGTGCCGCGGCTGGTGATTGCGATCGACCAGGCGATCGCGCACCGCCCAGATCGCGAGCCCCGAGAGGATGAAGCCGGCGGCGGTGACCGAGAGAAAGTGGATGACCGGCAGGATCGAGTTCAGCACCGCGGCCAGCATCGGCCCGATCAGGCGGGCCAGCCGCCAGGTGGCGTCGAACAGGCCGTTGATCGCCTGCATGGCGTCGCGGTCGGGCACCAGCACCGGCACCGCCGACTGCAGCGCCGGCGTGAACACCATGCGCAGGGCGGCGATGCCCATCACCGCCAGCACCAGGAGCGGGATCGACACGCCCCAGACATAGGCGCCGGCGACCGGCATCAGGGCCAGCACGGCGCTCGCGTATTTCGCGCCGATCATGGCGCGGTCGGCGCGCCAGCGGTCGATCACCGAGGCGCCCAGCAGGCCGACCACAAGCATGGCGCCGTATTGCGCGGCGTTGACGTAGCCCGCGGCATTGCCGATCTGCTCCGCGGCGATCCACACCACGGCAACACGGAACAGATCCTCGCCGATGGTCGAGGCGGCGAGCCCCGACCACACGGTCGCGACGGCGGGATCTTTTAGCGGACGGAAGATCGGCAGCATCTTGTGCTCAGCTCAGCGCGCCCACACGCCGCCGTCCTTGTTCTTGTAGCCGAGAGACAGATAGGCCGCGTCGACCAGCGGCTGGCCGCGCCCGTTCATCAGCAGGCCGGGGCCCATGCGGTTCATGGTGTAGCCGAAGGAGAGGCCGGCCGCGGGATCGGCGAAACCCAGCGAGCCGCCGGCGCCGACATGGCCGAAGGCGGCGCTGCCCAGGATGACGCTGTCGCAATCCTCGCCGAACAGTTTTGCGCCCAGGCTGCGCTGGCGATTGTCCATCGACTTCATGAAACCGAGCGCAAAGCGCGTCGGGATGCGCAAGGTGGCGTCATCGTGCGTCGCCATTGAGACCTCGCCCATGCGGGCGAGCGTCTTGCCGTCCACCAGCTTGCCGCCGCCATTCGCCAGCGGTGCATACATGCCCGCCAGCCCTCGCGCGTTGGTGATGCCGTTGGCGGCGCCGATCTCGGCGGCATGGCCGGCGCGGGTGTTGGCGCCACCGGTCCGCCAGGCGCCGACGTTGAAGAAGAACAGCGCCGCGGCCGACTGCTTGTTGGTGCCGAGATCGAGCAGGAACGGCGTCTTCATATCCTCGGACTTGTAGACATGCGGCACGATCGGCGCGACGCGCGGCTCGATCGCTTCGGGCAGGCCGATCCAGAAATCGATGCCGAGCGGCCTGGCGATTTCGTCCTGGAAGAACGTGCCCAGCGACTTGCCGCTGGCGCGCCGCACCATCTCGCCCACCGTCCAGCCGAAGGTGAAGCCGTGATAACCGTTGCGCGTACCCGGCACCCAGAACGGCTCCTCGTCGGCCAGTCGCTCCGTCATGTATGCCCAGTCGTAGGGCCCGTCGTCCTTCACCTTGGCGCGCAGCGCCGGTACGCCGGCGGAATGATCGAGCATCATGCGCGTGGTCACGCCCTGCTTGCCGTGCTGGCCGAACTCCGGCCACAGCTCGACCACCGGTGCATCGAGATCGAGTTTTCCGCGAGAGGCCAGGATATGCGCGCAGAGTGCCGTGGCGCCCTTGGTGCAGGAGAACACGATGCTCACCGTGTCCTGTTTCCATGGCGCCCCGGTCTTGGGGTCGGCGATGCCTCCCCACAGATCGACCACTGTCTCGCCGGCCACCGTCAAGCAGACCGAGGCGCCGACTTCGCCGTTGCTGTCGAAGTTCGCCTTAAAAGCTTCGGCGACGCGCTCGAAGCCCGGCTTCACGGTTCCGTCGATCATTTCGGTATCGGCAGCTTGAAGGCTTCGAGCAGGAAGCGCGCAGCATGGCTCAACGCCGTCTGGTCGATGCCATGGCCGACGCCCTCGGCGATGTGAACACCGACCGCCACATTGTTTTGCTGCAGCACCTCGGCGGCCCGCTCGGTCAGCACGTGCGGCAGCATTTCGTCGTTGTCGCCGTGCGCCAGAAGAATGGGTGGCCGCGACCTGATCTCGTCCTTCAGAATCTCGGGACCAGCCAGCATGCCAGAAAAACCCACGATGCCGGCCAGCGGCTTGGCGCGGCGCAGGCCGACGTGCAGCGCCATCATGGTGCCCTGGCTGAAGCCGACCAGCGCGGTCTTGGACTCGTCCAGCCCGTACTGCGCCAAGGTCTCGTCGAGGAAGGCATCGACCAGGGGTGCCGCGCTGCGCACGCCGGCCAGGGTCAGCGCCGGTTCGAGGCGGGAGATGCCGAACCACTGGTAGCCGAAGGGATTGCCCTCGCAGGGCGTGGGCGCGTTGGGTGCATGGAACACCACGTCGGGCATCAGCGGCGCCAGCACCGGCGCGAGCCCGATCAAGTCGTTACCGTCGGCGCCGTAGCCGTGCAGCAGGATCACCAGATGGCCGGGCTTGCCGCCGCCCTGCGGGCCGTGGCTGGCGCCTTCGAGCTTGGTCGTCGCGGGCTTGGTCATTTGGCTGTCTTCCCCAGCTTGATGTCTTCCTTGAGGGGCTTGGGGCCCCAGTCCGGCATGCTGCGGCGATAGTGCCAGAGCAGCAGCGCGGCGGCACTGCGCCATGGCCGCCATGCCTCGGCGATTTTGAGAAGCCGCTTTGCGT
>JAUXWB010000274.1 GCA_030684475.1 Reyranella sp.
GACGTCGAGCGCGCCCTTGCGGCGGGTGAGCTCGCGGGCCTTGCGGGCGGCCTCGCGTGCCGCGGCGGCCTCGACCACCTTGGTCAGGATCTTGCGGGTCTCCGAGGGGTGCTCCTCGAGCCACTGGCCGAACTTGTCGCCCACCACCGATTCGACCACCGGGCGAACTTCGGAGGAGACCAACTTGTCCTTGGTCTGGGACGAAAATTTCGGGTCCGGCACCTTGACCGACAGCACGCAGGTCAGGCCCTCGCGCATGTCGTCGCCGGTGAGGTTGACCTTCTCCTTCTTGGAGAGGCCGCTCTCGTCGGCGTACTTGTTGAGCGTGCGCGTGAGCGCGCCGCGAAAGCCCGCGAGATGGGTGCCGCCGTCGCGCTGCGGGATGTTGTTGGTGAAGCACAGCATCGTCTCGTGATAGCTGTCGTTCCACTGCATCGCGACCTCGACGGTGATGCCTTCCTTCTCGCCGCGGATCGACACCGGCGGGCTGTGCAGCACCGTCTTGTTGCGGTCGAGATACTTGGCGAAGGCCTCGACGCCGCCTTCATAGAACAGCTCGGAGACCTTGGGCTCGGCGCCGCGCTCGTCGGTCAGCACGATCTTCACGCCGGAGTTCAGGAAGGCGAGCTCGCGCAGCCGGTGTTCCAGGGTGGCGAAGTCGAACTCGGTCTTGGTGAAGGTTCCGGTAGAGGGCAGGAAGGTCACCTCGGTGCCGTGCTTGCCCGGCGGGGCATCGGCCACGACCTTGAGGTCTTCCTCCGGCTCGCCATGGCGGAAGCGCAGGAAATATTCCTTGCCGTTGCGCCAGATGTGCAGGTCGAGCTGCGACGACAGCGCGTTGACGACGGCGGCGCCGACACCGTGCAGGCCGCCCGAGACCTTGTAGGAATTCTGGTCGAACTTCCCGCCGGCATGGAGCTGGGTGAAGATGACGTTGGCAGCCGAAATGCCTTCTTCCTTGTGGATGTCGACCGGCACGCCGCGGCCGTTGTCGCGCACCGTGACCGAACCGTCGCCGTGCAGGACGACCTCGACGCCGTCGCAGTAGCCGGCCAGCGCCTCGTCGATCGCGTTGTCGACGATCTCGTAGACCATGTGGTGCAGGCCGGTGCCGTCGTCGGTGTCGCCGATATACATGCCCGGACGCTTGCGCACCGCCTCCAGGCCGCGCAGCACCTTGATCGAATCGGCGCCATAGTCCTCGGCGCCCGGTGTCACGTCTTCGATGTCGCTCATGTCACAGACTTCCCGAAAGGTTCAGACCGCCGCGATGGATCCGTCGGCCACGCGCAGGATCTGCGCGCGACCGCGGAGCGGCGCAAAAAGCTCGGCGTCGGTGCCCGTCATCCAGCTCTGGGCGCCAAGGGCCACGACCTCGTCGAACAACGCCGTGCGGCGCTCGACATCGAGATGGGCCGCGATCTCGTCGAGCAGCAGCAACGGCGGCCGGCCACGCGACATCGCCACCAGGCGGGCATGGGCCAATGCGATCGAGACCAGCACGGCCTTTTGCTGCCCCGTGGAGCCTTCGGCTGCCGGCAGGTCGAGATCGAGGTGCCGGACCGCGAGATCGCTGCGGTGCGGCCCAACCGATGTGGTGCCGGCCTCGGCATCGCGCAAGCGATTGGCCGCCAGTTCGGCACGCAGGCGATCCTCGGCATCGAGCGCCGCCATGGTGTCGAGCCAGCCGTCGATCTCCCCCGCCATGGCAAGGGCTGCGCGCGGGAAGGGGCCGATGCCCAGCCGCGCCGCCGCATCGAGGCGGTGGACCGTGTCGGCCCGGGCGGCGGCGAGGGCCACGCCGTGGCGGGCCATGGTGTCTTCCAGCGCCGTGAACCAGTGCGGATCGCGGCCACCGTCGGCCAGGACGCGGGCCCGCTGGCGCAGCGCATTCTCATAGGCCGCCACGTCGCCCGCATGCTGGGGGTGCAGCGCGGTCACCAGTCGGTCGAGGAACCGCCGGCGGTCCCCCGGCCCGTCGAGAAACAGGCGATCAAGTTGCGGCGTCAGCCAGACGGCGGCGACATGCAGGCCGAGCGCGGTCTGGCTGGCGGCGGTCCGGCCGTCGATTCGCACGACCCGGCGCGAGGGGCTGCCTTCGCCGCGACCCGGCTCCAGCCCGGTGCCGATGGCGAGGCGACCCTCCGGCGTGTCGAGGGTGGCGGCGACCGCCCAGCTCGTTGTTCCCGGGGCGGCATTCGGCTCCTCGCCACCAGTTTCCTTGCGGGTCTGGCGGTAACCGACCTCGTCGAGGCGGGCCCGGCGGAGCCCCCGGCCCGGCGCCAGGAACGAAAGCGCCTCCAGGATGTTGGTCTTGCCGGCGCCGTTGCCGCCCACCAGCACCACCGGTTCGAGGCCGCAGTCGAGACGAAGCTGGCGGTAGTTGCGGAAATCGGTGAGGCGAAGCTGGCGGACGGCCAGCATGGACCGCGCGGAAGACTCGATCCGGTTGGCCGGCGCGGGACCGGGACCGGAACGGGCGTCGGGAGAAAGGGCGCGGGTACTGCCGGGTTGCGCGGTCATACCCGCATCGGCATGAGCACGTAGAGCGCGCTCTCGTCGGCGCCGTCGCGCACCAGGGTGGGCGAACCGGCGTCGGCCATCAGGAAGCGCGCCTCGGCGCCCGCAATCTGTTCGGTGATGTCCAGCAGGTAGCGCGAGTTGAAGCCGATCTCCAGCGCGGCGGCCTTGTACTCGACCTCGATCTCCTCGGTCGCGCTGCCGGCATCGGGGCTGGTCGCCGAAAGCGTGACCACGCCGTTGGCGACCGCGAGCTTGATGGCACGCGACTTCTCGGTGGAGATGGTCGAGACGCGGTCGACAGCGTGGGCGAACTCCTTGCACGGCACGTTCAGGATCTTGTCGTTGCCGGTCGGGATGACGCGTTCGTAGTCCGGGAAGGTGCCGTCGATCAGCTTGGAGACGAGGGTGACGTTGCCCGTGGCGAAGCGGATCCGCGTGTCCGAGAGCTCGATGTCGACCGAGCCGTCGCTTTCGTCCAGAAGCTTGCGGACCTCGCCCACCGTCTTGCGCGGCACGATCACGCCGGGGATCTCGCCGGCACCCTTGGGCAGCGGCACTTCCACGCGGGCGAGGCGATGGCCGTCGGTGGCCACGCCGCGCAACACCTGGGTGCCGCCCGACGTCGCGGCATGGAAGTAGATGCCGTTCAGGTAATAGCGGGTCTCTTCATTGGAGATCGCAAACCTGGTGCGGTCGATGATGCCCTTGAGGTCGGTTGCCGGCAGCTGGAAGCGGTGCGGCAGGTCGCCTTCGCTCATCGCCGGAAAATCGGCCGGCGGCAGGCACTGCAATGTGAAGCGGGAACGCCCGGCCCGGATCACCACGCTGCCGCCGTCGGATGCCGTCTCCAGTTCGACCTGCGCGCCGTCCGGCAGCTTGCGGACGATCTCGTAGAGCGTGTGCGCGGGGGCGGTCGTGGAGCCGTTCTTGCTGGCGTTTGCCTCGACCGATTCGGTGATGGCGAGATCCATGTCGGTCGCAGCCAGGCTCAGCCGCCCTTTTTGGGCGGTGATCAGGACGTTGGACAGAATCGGGATCGTGTTCCGCCGTTCGACCACACTCTGCACATGGGCCAGCGCCTTCAGGAGGGCTGCCCGTTCGATCGTCAGTTTCATGATTTGGTCGCTGTAACGAGGGGCCAGAAATGCGGTTTAGACACCCCGTTTCCCAGGCTGCGAAACACCCCGGCGGAACGGTCGAAGACTATACCACGCGCGCTGCCGGCGGAAAGCGATTTCGCCCGTAATTTGAGGCGTTTAGGGGCCAACCCGCCAATGCGAACGGGGCCCCGGAGGGCCCCGTTTCACAGTCCTAGCAGGGAATTTGTCAGCCCTGCAACTGCCGCTTGAGCAACTCGACATCTTCTGCAATCGACAGATCGGAGATTTTCAGCTCCTCGATCTTGCGCACGGCGTGCATGACCGTGGTGTGGTCGCGGTTGCCGAAGCGCTTGCCGATCTGCGGCAGGCTGAGCGTTGTGAGCTGCTTGGCGAGATACATCGCCACCTGG
>JAUXWB010000292.1 GCA_030684475.1 Reyranella sp.
GCTCTTCGTCGGCATCGACGTGATCGGCGACTACCTGACGGAAATCAACGTCACCTCGCCGACCGGCCTGCAACAGATCAACCGTTTCGATGGCGTGTCGCTGGAGGCCCAGATCTGGGATCGCATCGAGGTGCGCTACCAGGAAACGCGCGGGCGAAAGTAATGTCGGCGGCCAAAGCCGCGCCGATCTGGGTCACGGGGTCGCTGACCCTCGATCCCTCCGAGATCGAGGAGAGTTTCGTGCGATCCACGGGACCCGGCGGCCAGCATGTCAACACGACCTCGACCGCGGTCCAGCTCCGCTTCGACGTGCGCCATTCGCCGTCGCTGACCGATGACGTGCGTCACCGGCTGGAACGCCTGGCCGGGCGCCGGCTGACGCGCGATGGCGTCATCGTGCTGGTGGCGCAGGGCCAGCGCAGCCAGAAGCGCAACCGCGAGGAGGCGCTCGATCGCCTGGTCGCGCTGGTCCGGGAGGCCGCCCGGCCGCCGGTGCCGCGCAAGAAGACGCGGGTCAGCAAGGCCGCCAAGCGGCGCCGCGTCGACGACAAGAAGCACCACGGCGCGATCAAGTCGCTCCGAAGCAAGCGGGCAGACGACTAGGGGCGTGCCAGTGGGGGCGTGCTAGTGTCCCGCCCGGAAACAGAAGAGGTGCCCCGTGGCAGACGTTCGCAAGGAGACTGACAGCCTGGGCGAGGTGAGCGTTCCGGCCGACAAGCTGTGGGGCGCCCAGACCCAGCGCTCGCTCGAGCATTTCAGCATCGGCAAGGACCTGATCCCGCGCGAGATGATCACGGCCTATGCGATCCTGAAGAAGGCCGCGGCCAACGCCAATCATGACGGCAAGCGTCTCGACGACACGGCGCACAAGTTGATCGTGCAGGTCTGCGACGAGATCCTGGCCGGCCAGCACCACGACATGTTCCCGCTGCACGTCTGGATGACCGGCAGCGGCACGCAGTTCAACATGAACGTGAACGAGGTGATGTCGAACCGCTGCTGCCAGATCGCGGGAACGCCGCTCGGTAGCAAGAAGCCGGTTCATCCCAACGACCACGTCAACATGAGCCAGTCGTCCAACGATTCCTTTCCGGCCGCCATGTACATCGCCGCGGCGGTGAACGTGACGGGACGCCTGGTACCGTCGGTCACGGCGCTGCGTGACGCCATCGCCGCCAAGGCCAAGGAATGGGACGATATCGTGAAGATCGGCCGCACCCACATGCAGGACGCCACGCCGATCACCCTGGGCCAGGAATGGTCGGGCTATGTCGGCATGCTGTCGGACGACCTCGATCGACTGCAGGACGCACTGAAGGGCGTCTATCATCTAGCGCTGGGCGGCACCGCCGTCGGCACCGGCATCAACGCCGCCCCTGGCTTCGCCGAAGCATCGGCCGCGGAGATCGCCAAGCTTACCAAGCTGCCGTTCATCACGGCGCCCAACAAATTCACGGTGCAGGGCTCACACGATGCACTGGTCCAGCTCTCCGGCACACTAAGGACGCTTGCCGTTTCCCTCTACAAGATCGCCAACGATATCCGCCTGATGTCGTGCGGCCCGCGCGCCGGCTTCGCCGAACTCGAGATTCCCGAGAACGAGCCCGGCTCCTCGATCATGCCAGGCAAGGTCAATCCGACCCAGTGCGAGGCGCTGACCATGCTGGCCGTCCAGGTGATGGCCAACGACGTGGCGGTCGGCATGGGCGGCGCCGGCGGCTACCTCGAGATGAACGTCTACAAGCCGCTGATGATCTTCAACATCACCCATTCGATCACCCTGATGACCGACGGCTGCACCAACTTCCGCAAATTCCTGGTCGAGGGCACCAAGCCCAACCTGAAGAAGATCAAGGAATACGTGGACCGCTCGCTGATGCTGGTGACGGCGCTGACGCCGGTGATCGGCTACGACAAGGCCTCGAAGATCGCCCATTACGCCATGGACAACGACCTGACCCTGAAGGCGGCTGCCCTCAAGCTCGGCTTCGTGAGCGAGGCCGAGTTCGACAAGGTCGTCGACCCGAAGAAGATGGTGAGGCCCTACGTCGCCACGGAGTAGGGGCTAGCTTTCGACGAGCCAGCGCCGCTCGGTCATGAACCGCGCGGCGGCGAGGCCCATGGCCATGGCGCCGACCACGAAGCAGAAGTTGGCGCCGGCCTGCAGGGCCGTCAGTACCTCGCCCTGGTTGAGCATCACGATGGTCTGGAAGGCATAAAGACCGGGCGTCATGATAATGATGCTGGGCACCGTCAGCGTGATGCGCGGCTCCTGCAGGCGCGCCTCCGCCAGCGAGGCCAGCAGGCCGACCGCGAGGGCACCGAAGAAGGTCGCGGGCGGCAACGGCATGCCGAAATCGTGCAGCGCCAGGCGCAGATCGTTGCCGAGCAGCGACAGGATGCCGACGGCGATCACGGTGCGCATCGAGCTGTTGTAGAGGGCCGCGAAGCCGAAGCCGGCCAGCAGGCTCGCCAGCGCCCGCAACGCCAGCGTGGCAGGCTCGACATTGTAGGGTGCCAGGGGCGCGGTGGTGGCGGCCAGCCCTGCGATGGCGGCCACGGCGGACAGGCCGATGGCGGCCGCCAGCAGGATCATCATTGCGTAGAAGAGGCGGCTCAGGGCCGCCACCGGCTGGTGCTGGACCGCGTCGAGCAGTGAGGCCACGAGCGGAAAGCCCGGAACCAGGAACAGCACGGAGAAGATGAAGCCCGCCGCGTGACCCGGCCCGAATCCAGTCGCGCCGAGGCTCATGATCCCGATGCAGTAGAGGCCGGCCGTGACCATGGCCGACAGTGCGGTCACGGCGTACTGGTTGCGCCGCCGCCGGAACAACAGGGCTCGCAACGCCTGGCCGAAGCCGCCGGCGACGACGGCCATCGCGGTGCCCAGCGAGTCGCCGCCGTTCAGGAAGGAGAAGGCACCCGAGGCGAGGCCGATCGCGATCGCCACCGTGGCGATCGAACGGAGCGGCGGTGCTCCCTCGATGGCGTCGAGTTCTTCGGCGAGGGCGTGGGTCGTGAGGCCCGCTCCGCTCTCGCGTGCGAGCTTCTCCAGCGCCGAGATGCGCCAGGCGTTGATGCCGGGCGGACCGATCTCGCTGGTGATCGTCACCAGTTCGTCGCCGCGCCGCGCGGTGGCGGTCATCCCATCGAGCGCGATCTGAACCGAGAGGCCCTCGACGCCGAGGTGGCCGCCGAGCGTCTTCAGGGAGTCGCGCACGCGAAAGGCCGTGTCGCCGGCGCGCAGCATCATCGCGCCGAAGCGCAGCAGGACCTCGAGCGTCCCGTTCAGCGGTGGAAGAGCTTCGTTCACACGGTTTGCAGCTTCAGGACTTCGGCCGTCTCGGCTCGGACACGTTCGGTGAGGGCGGCGTCTGTCTTCAGGTCGTGGCCGTAGGAGGGGATCATCTCCTTCAGCTTGGGTACCCAGTGGCCGACGAGCTGCTCGTGGAAGCAGTTCTCCAGCATGTGGACCATGATCCAGACCGCGGTCGAGGCGCCGGGCGAGGCGCCGAGCAGGGCCACGATAGAGGAATCGGCCGAGTGCACGATCTCGGTGCCGAACTCCAGCTTGCCAGTGCGCGCCTGGTCCCTGCGGATGATCTGTACCCGCTGGCCGGCGACGTCGAATTCCCAGTCCGATTCCTTCACGTTGGGATAGAAGTCGCGCAACGCCTTGAAGCGATGCTTGTTGCTCTGAAGCACCTGTCCGACGAGGTATTCCTCCAACGGGAAGTTGTCCCGGGCAACGGCCAGCAGCGGCAGGATATTGTCGGGTCGGAGTGACATCGGCAGGTCGAACAGCGAGCCGTGTTTCAGGAACTTGGTCGAGAAGCCGGCATAGGGACCGAACAGCAGCCAGCGCTTGCCATCGATGATGCGGGTGTCGAGATGGGGCACCGACATCGGCGGCGAGCCCTGGGCCGCCATGCCGTAGACCTTGGCGGCGTGGCGCTCAGCCACCTCGGGCTTGCCACAGCGCAGCCAGATGCCGCTCACCGGGAAGCCTGCGAATCCCTTGGCCTCGGGGATGTCCGATTTCTGCAGCAACGTTAGCGCGGCGCCGCCCGCGCCCAAGAAGACGTAGTGGGTCAGGATCGTCCGCTTTTCGCCGGTGGTTTCGTTCTTGACCTCGACGCGCCAGCCGCCGCCTGGCAAACGATGAAGATGGGTCACCGTCTGCGCAAAGTGGACCGTGAAACCATCCTGGCGCTTGAGATAGTTCAGCAGGTCGGTGGTGAGTGCGCCGTAGTTTACGTCGGCACCGCTCACGATGTGGGTGGCGGCGACCGGCTGTTTGGGATCGCGGCCTTCCATGATCAGCGGCGCCCATTCGGCGATTTTGGCGTGATCCTCGGAATACTCCATGCCGCGGTAGCAGTGATGAGCGCTCATCGTGGCATGGCGCTTCTTGAGGAAGGCCTGGCGATCGGCGCCGGTCACGAAACTCATGTGCGGCACGGGGTGGATGAAGTTATCCGGCGAGGCGATGGCGCCCTTCTTGATCAGGTACGACCAGAACTGGCGCGACATGTCGAACTCGACATTGACCTCCAGCGCCTTGGAAATGTCGATGCTGCCGTCGGCGCGCATCGGCGTGTAGTTCAGCTCGCAGTTGGCGGCGTGGCCGGTGCCGGCGTTGTTCCAGGCCGCCGAGCTTTCCTGCGCCTCGCCCGGCATCTGCTCGATCATCTCAAGCCTGAGATGGGGCTGCAGTTCCTTCAGGAACACGCCCAAGGTTGTGCTCATGATGCCGGCGCCGACCAGCACCACGTCGACCTTGTCGCTGTTCATGCATTCACCTCTGTGGCCTTGAAGGGCACATGCGCCCCGTGCGCCAGCACGACATAGATCCGCCGCCATGGCTCGGCGTCGACCAGCTTCCACGAGTGTCCGCCGCCGACCGTGTCCTCGGCCAGCAGCACGGTGCCGGGCTTGAGGATGAAGTGCTGGTCGGAGCGGGTCTGGAAGTCGAGCGTGCCGGAGAGTGTGATGACGAACTGTCGGGCGGGCGCGGTGTGCCAGGCAAAGGTGCCGCCCGGAATCGTCTCCTGAAACGACACGCTGGTGACCGGCATGGTGCCGCTCATCAGATCGCCGCGAACGCCCGATCCGAGGTCTATCCAGCCCTCCTGGAAATGCGAGTTCTGGTCGTCGCCGGTCCACAGGCGAATGCAGCGGATCATTTCGTCAACTCTCGTTTCCTGGGCAACAGGCCAAGGGTGGACGACCGTAGTATGAGCCTGTTTAACTGGCAAGAAATCGGGGTTTGCGACACTCCTTGGCCGATCTCCATTCCTCATCGGACAACACCGCCTGGCAGGCCTGCGTTCTGGCGATCGTCGCGGGGTATGCCGACGCCGTAGGCTTCCTGGCCTTCGGGGCCTTTGCCGGCGCCATGACCGGCAACACGGTGCTGCTGGGCATCGCGCTGGCTGGCGCGGACTTCGGCGCGGCGGCGCAGAGTGCCGTCATCATCCTGTCCTTCCTCGTGGGTGTCGCCGCCAGTGCCGTCCTGGGACGCAAGCTTCCGCTGGTGGCGATCTTCAGCATCGAGGCGGTTGCCATCGTTGCCGCGGCCCTGATCGCGCCACTCGTCGCGGCGCCGGTCCTCGCCTTCGCCATGGGGCTGCAGAACGCCACCATGACGCGGTTTGCCGGCGCGAGCCTGAACACCGTCGTCCTGACCGGCAACCTGCAGAAGATGATGCAGGGATTTCTCGGCCGCTTCGCGGGGTCGACGAAGCCGCCCAAATCCGATGCCGTCGAATCCGCGATGATCGGCGGCCTATGGATCGCCTACCTCGGTGGCGTCGTGGCGGGCGCGCTCGCCCATCATTGGATCACCCACCCGCTGCTGCCCGTGGTGCTGCTTCTGCCCTTGGCGCTAATCCGCCGGCCGGCATTTCCAAATGGCTGAGGGATAAGCTAAGAAACGCCCACGTCCCCGTAGCTCAGCCGGATAGAGCAGCGGTTTCCTAAACCGGAGGTCGGAGGTTCGAATCCTCTCGGGGACGCCATTCTCGCATAAGCCCTTGAAGTCATTGAAATCGCGCAACAGTTTCCACTTGTGCCGCTACGAAAACGCTGCGGATTGGCGGGCGGGCAATGTGGATCAAGATGCAACACGTAACGACACACGGCGACGGTCGACTGCTGTTTAAGCGCGATATTCCGAAGGAATTGCGACCTGTCGCCGGGCGCACAACTTGGCAAAAGACGCTGCGCGCACGGGAATGGAACGCTACGACCGCCCGCCTCTACCGCCAGTATATGGCCGAATCGGATCGAGACCTCGCGAGTTGGCGCGAGCAGCAGGGTATGCCCCGGCCAATCCAGCCCATCATGTTCGAGTTCGAGATGCCCTCGTTGGCGGGTTTCGATCCCGAGGTTACGGCAGCATATGTCAATTCTCGGATTCCCGGGCACGACCTTCGTGAACTTACGCAGAAGCTGGTCGCGGCGGGCGTCCTTCCGGGGCAGGTGACGACGAATCGTGCGTTGGTCAAGCTGGACGCGGTAGTCGAGCAATGGGCAACAGAGCGGGGCGTGCGCCCCTCAAGTCGCTCAGATATGAACACAGCCCTGCGCGTTCTGAAAGTGGCCTGTGGCACCAAGGCAATCGACGAGTATGATCATGACGACGTGCGTAAGGTCAAAGCCGCTGTACTTGCCGAGCCCGTTAAGAACGGGACCAAGCGCAAGCGTTGGAACATGCTTTCTGCTCTATTCACATTTGCGAAGGCCAACAGATTGGTGTCCGTCGATGTGTTTCGAGATATTCGACTGGAGCTAGAGGATGATTCGGTCGAGCGTTTGGACTGGTCGTCCGAAGCACTCAACAAGCTATTCGCAACGCCAGTGTGGGCATCTGGCGAACGCCCCTTGGTTGGGGGCGGAGAAGCATCTTGGTGGTTGCCAGTGCTGTCGCTCCTCCATGGGAATCGGCTCTCCGAATTCGCTCAACTTCGGGTCTCGGATGTAATCTACGTGGGTGAACAGATCGGTCTAAGCATTACGGACGCGGGCGACGAGCAGCACGTCAAGAATATTGGATCAAAGCGAGAAGTACCTCTGCATCCCCTAATTCGAGATGACTTCATTCGATTCCTCAAATGGCATAAGTGCGAATGTGGAGACGAGCGCCTGTTCCCGCTCGTCAAACCCGACAAGATGAAGCGCTCCGGCGGCCGCTTTTCGACTTGGTTTACTAAGTATCGCAAGGAGAACAGCATCTACCTGTATCGTCAGGACGCCCATTCTTTCCGACATACGCACATCACGGCGTGTCGAAATGCGAAGATTCCGACCGATATTTTCTCGCGATGGACCGGCCACTCTGTCAGAGACGTAGTGCAGACCTACGGGGACATCTCGCTTGCCGCTTTGGCGGAGGAGATAGGGAAGGTGAAATTCGAGGGCGTCGTTATTCCGAGGTGGAAACCCACCAATATCCGCAAGTAGCGGAGCCTAGCTGGCATCAGCGCCGGGAACAAACGATGGAACTCCCGGCCATGCATAGAAAAAATCTTAAGACGAGATGTAGACGCCATTTGCCTGAGCGTAAGCCTTTAGCTTTGGATGGCTCCGAAGATAGGGAGGCGTCAGGAAATTGATCGCGTAGTCCTTGGTCGTAAACAATCCATCTCGGAATGGGTCTTTCTCATGCTCGCTCCAGATCACGTTGTGCTCGACAATGTTTGGGATGACGTACATCGAATCGGCCAGCATGACGAAGATGTCTGCGAGCTCGTCTTGCACGGCTGGAGCGACATCTGCTCCCGGGTAGCAAAGATAGTAGAGCATTCCGGCAATGTGCAGCCAGCCTAGGCGTCGCGGCGCAATATCGCCTGTGGCCCGCTGAAGCTGGTCTTCTAAGACAGGAAGCATATGCTCGATTCTAAATTCCTCGTGGTTTCCTTCCTCGGTTAATGCCCTGCGAAATACCGATAGGTGAATGGGTGTATGCCACAGCGCGATAACAATCTGCGCGCGGCCATTTGGCATCTGTTCGCTTAATGTTTTCTTGAAAAGACGAGCCGCTGATAGCGGCTCTGGAATTGTCTGCTTCGGCATAGGCACATGCTTTTTCTTGAATGGCCAGATCATCGAAACCTCTGCACTCTCGAAGTCACTGACTAACGCACCGGCTTGTGGCTGAACATGATTGCGGCAGCGAAAGCCGTCTGCGCCAACAGGCCAACCAGCATGATTCCAAGGAAGATCATCAGCCATGTAATTGGAGACGCCGTTCCGAAGACTACAACTAATGCCGTAGCGACGTAGGCAATCTGCACAAAGAACGTCGCCATCAGCCCAGCCTCGCCGCCACCCGACCGGCGTTCCCGTTCGCTAAGTGCTCCCCAAGGTCCCACCGCAACTCCGTAAGACCAAATCAGAAGGGGGAGGTAAGTCTGATGATCAGCACGTGACATAAAGATATGGAAGGCCGCGACACACCACGTCGCAATTACGCCGTAGGTGAATAGCTGGCTAAGGAAGACAAACGGCAATGCTAGAACGTATTGCCCCCTATTAATAAGCGCTGCTGCTGGAGCGCCGAAAGCCAGTCCAAGCAACATAACGGGTGAAATGAAGACGTGCGCGAAGATTGCTGCCAAGCCAATTCCAATAGCCCACCACTGTCCCAGAACAGCCAGCCAAATACCTGAAACGATACCGCCGAAGACATTGAGCAATGTGAGGGGCAACATCAGTGCCACCATAAGAGCTTGCATCCTCTCCCCATGATTCTTCTTTGTGCAACCTACCCCTTAGTAGCCAGCGCGCCATCCGGATATGCGCCTCTATGGGCCGATATACATCTGGAGCCGCTTCGTCGGGGCAATCACGAAGGTTTGGATTGGACATTTCACCGGCCCCTGACCATCGCGCTCGATCCAGATGACGTTCTTGCCGTCGAACGTGTACTGATCGCGCCCGTCACGATGCTTGCTCCAATCCGTCGCACAAAGGCAGAGCCTGCGAAGGTGCTCGGGATCGACGAACCGTTGCAATGACCGAACGCGTTCAACGGCGGCTCTGATCTGCTTGAAGAGGGCCGTGACGCGGCGCAACCGCTTTTCGAGTTCTTCCGTGCCGAGGTCGGAGCCGAGTTTCCGCAGGGATTCGATCTCGGCGATCAGCTTCGCTCGATAGTCCTCGAAGCTCGCCTTCAACGATCCGGTTCCGACGACGAACTCGCGACCACCGATGGAGCCCATGCCGCGCTCACGCATCCTGAAGATTTGCTCCTTCTTGTCGTCTGACTGCTTCTCCTCGGCCTTGAGGTCCCGGAACCGTTCCATCACGAAGAGGTCTCCGCCGCGCTCCGATAGCGTGCGGCTGATGAACTCCTGTAAGCGGGGCAGCTTCTCGCGGATGTTCTGCGAGATCGTGTCGTGAATCCCCCACATCGGGGAATCCGAGAACTGGAAGAGTTCGGTCCGGATCACTTCCCAGTGGAAGCCAAGCTCCTGCAATCGGCTGGCAGCGCGACGCCGACGCTCCTTCCGATCCCAAACGTCTGTAATGATCCCCCATTCGTCTTTGTAATGGTCCGCTCCGCACTTGTTGCCGACGAGGATGCCGGGGCCGCGCCCATGGTCGGATCGGACGACGTAGCCACGCCGATGATTGGGCATCTTCCCAACCGCCCGGCAATGACGGCATCGGACTTCCATCCCCCGAGGGCGGTCGTATCGATGCGTAATCAGCCAATCCTTGAGGTCAGTTGGGATGAAATCGAGGATGTTCGGCTCTGCCTCGGGATTGTCGCTGGTCACGCGACGCGAGATCAGTTCCTCGTCGGCCAGTGAGATTTTGAATACGCCGGGACGCTGAAGGCTACTCAAGGGAGGGACTCCATGAGGTTCGCTTCGTTATTGGGCATAGCCATACCCATTTACCTCCAGCGGCCTGTGGGCAGCCACCAATTTTGGGTTGTGGTTGCTCTAACGCTTCCCGGAGCGCCACTCCCTAGAGGTCACAAAGGTACCAGCCCAAGCGCCAAGCCGGCCCATACGGGCCTTATCCCATTCTGCATCGTACGGATGTCCGTACTCGGGAACTGCCCAGCCAGCCCGAATTAGCGCCCGGCCCAAGTCGGTCCCGTCGAGTTCGCAGACCACCAGCGGACGCCCGTTCCGATCCCGTTTGTCCCCGGTACAGGTGATGATCCGCCCCCTGATCAGGTCGGCCAGCGCATAGGTGCCTCGACCCCGCACGCGTAGAGGCCGGAATCCCTCTGACAGCCTGCTCGATCTCGAATGCATCCATGGCGATGAAGCGAAGCCGGGTCCCATCGATCACGACGGTATCCCCATCCACGATCCGTGGAACTCCCGACCATGTTCCCGCGAGGGCCGAGTAAGGAACTAGAAGCAAGAGAAGGAGCCAATGCATCTATAAATGGTGGTGCGAGAGCATTTCGGGAGCAAGCCACCAACGGTTGCAATCGCCTATAGAGTCTGGTGTCAGCAATTCGTGGCGGCTAATGTATTCGAACGAGTCTTCGGGGGAGACGATGGGATCGTTTTCGGTTTGGCATTGGGTGATTGTTCTCGTGCCCATCGCAATTGTCATTTACGCGGTGGTCAGGAGTCGGAGGCCGAAAGCGGCGGTCGCGACTGCCGATGGGGGAACCGGGACCGGCTACGTGGAGCCCAGAGGGCTAGGTGGATGGCTGATCCTGATCGTAATCGGCCAGATCGTCGGCGCCCTGCGTGTGTTAAAGGCGATTATCGATGATCTCGACGTATACAACCAGCTACCCAAGAACCTTCATTGGGTAGTCACGTTTGAACTTGTCTTGAATGCGGCGTTCCTTGCGTTTGTAGTCTACGTGACCACGATCATGTTTCGTGAGTTGCGCTCGTTTCCTAGGCTTTGGATTGCGCAAGCGGTAGCGGCGATCTTGTTGCCACTTATAGACGCCTTTGTAGTCGTGAGTGCAACGAGTGTGCCCGCAGGCCCGGTGCTAACTCAGTTGGGCCAAGTGATTCCCATGGCAATCGCGGCGGGCATCTGGACTTGGTACATGTTGGTGTCCAAGCGGGTCCGCAATACCTTCATCAAGTAGTGACGAGGTCTATAGACATTCACTTCGGCCGGAGTGGGTCATCCGTCGAGAGGATACACTCCGCACGGACAAACTTGGCGGACTTGAGCATTGGCTCTTTCTCACGTGCAGCCTTGATCAGTTCAGGCTCCAGTGCCTTGAGAGACTTGCGACATTCGTCCATTGATTCCTGAGGGCGGTCTGGATTTCTGAACGTCATTTGAACGGGGGACTTCTGCCCGATGTCCATCGACAGAATTACCCAAACTAGCTTTGCCTGTACTAGGGATGCGCCTTGTACGGCACGGGTTGGGTCTCGTGTGTTGGGGTTGGTTGCGAGTTCAAGTTTCTGGCCTTCCAGATCGGCCCGATGCCGGTCGCAATCTGTCTTGCTCTTCATGGCAGTGCGAACCTCGACTAGGCCATTTTTGTCGAGTTGGTCTTTCTCGTCCTTCGACAGGTCCCCGGTCGCTTTCAGGACGGCGATGATCTGCTCCATGGTCGCTATGTTGCGCTTGTTCCACGCCGCTGCGGCTTCAATGAGTTCCGGATTCCTTCCGATCCGCTTATCGCAGTAGGCCGCCGCGCCGAGAATGTAGAGGCTACGCTTGAACAGGACGACGGCGGCCTCGCGCTCGTCGGACCGGGAAGGCCCAGCCGTTGCTGGCAGTGTTAGTAAAAGGAGCGAGATGACACTCAAGGCGGCTGCCACATTCCGAAGCCTAGTCAAACTCAACCTCCTCAATAGATGCGTTCTGGGAGCCTTAGAGAGGCGAACAGGATATTTTTGACGCTCTACGCGGCCAAGAAACTCAGGATCGCGCTGTACGGGCTCCCTAGCGGCTCTAACTGCCCCCGGCTCGGGCGACCAAGAAACTGAACGGGGCCTCCCGGGTCGAGGTCCAGACACGGAGATACAGGTCATCGGTGCGCTTCACCCCCCATTGGAAGTGATCGGCCTCCGAAAATTTGATCATCCCTTGACCGTACCCGGGAACTTCAATCTTCACATGTTCGGCCTCAAGGGTGAACTCGACGTGATCGTGCCCCTCGGGGAACCGACGCCACCAACCCCGCCGCCTCAGCCACGACGGAGGAAGGGCTTCCAGTGTGTAGTAGTTGATCGTGGTTCCGACCTTGGAGGAGTTCAGGATCAGGATCGTGCTGCCCCGGTTAGGATCGGAAGTGAACGAGGTGCTGATCCGCAGGCTTGGCCGCCGGTCTCGCCAGAACTCATACGCCTTGAACACGAACGCGACGAAGCCAGTGAAGGCCCCGATCTGCGTCAGGATGGTCACGATCTTTTCCATGGATACTCCCCAGCCGGGAACCATCATACATGCGCTTTCTAGTGTACGTGCGAAGAGAGGGTTGCACCCAGTCGAACGCGCCAGATTGGGCCATCGCCCGATCCGCTCGTGCTGGCACTTAGTGAAGCCAATCGACGGAGTAAGGCTTAACGGCTCAGTGAATGGACGCACCGAGCCAACCTCTGATTTGCTCCTTGTAGCCGATGGGGAATCCGAGGCGACCTCCCAATTCCGCAATCCGGAGAACCAATGCGGGGTCCGGTTCGCCGAGTTCGGGATTTGTCAGCGCGTAGATGTCCGTCACCAACAGTCGCCCCTCGGACGTTCTGACAAACGCGCCGCGCCGCTCCTTAACGCCGGGTGCGCCCATGCTGGCATCCAGCCCCGCCAAACCGGCGGCATCGACTTCCCACACGGCACCGTAGACCTCCCGGCCGAGCGCATGAATTACGCTCGCGCCGGTTGGCCCGAAGATGATTCGGCGACCCGTGCACCGGGCTGTGCAAACGAACTTGGGATCGGGGCATCGGGCCCGGACGACGCCGTCGTCCATTGCTTCGTCGTAGGTGAACACCATGTGCCGGCCGCGTTCTGGGCGGATCACTTCGCCCACAATGTGGAGCAGGGGATTCGGCTGATCGAGCATTTCGAGACCTCCTACCCTATACGGGCGAGGTTTCGAATCCACAGGGGCAATTTGGACCTTGTAGGATCAATTCTCGCCGGGAGGACCCCAAGTCCGTCCGGACGCCCAAATTGCGTCCTACGAGTCCCGGAACGGCTGCGGAGGGCCTTCTTGAGGCAGAGTCTGGATGGCTTCCGCATAGGGCGGCCTCTATCCGAACCACTTACCGGTCGAGGGGCACGTATGCTGGACCCCATTCGTCCCGCCGGTCCGGGGGCGGAAGACCACGTACAAGCTCGACCAGACTCGTGCCGAGCACATCGTCGGCGAGCCGAAGCATTGTGGTGTTCGGCTTGAAGTACGCCTTCGCCCGGGCAACTCGGGCAAGGAACTCCGGATGGGTGGGGCGAAGCACTGCCGCCGCAATCAGGCCAGCCGCTGAGGATCGAGCGACGCCGGCCCGGCATTGGCATAACATTGGACCTCGGCCTCGCCACTCTTCCCGGGCAAATGCAATGAGCCGCTCGATATCGCTTCGGGTTGGCCCGAGCGCGTTGTCCGCTCTCTCGGAATCTTCGAAGTCGAGTTTGAGAACCCGCCGGCTCCCAAACTGGGGCGCTCGGAACTGCGATCTCTCCTTCGCGCTCAATATCGAAACGACGAAGTCGGGTTTGAACTGGTCTAGTGCATCGGCGATATGGTGCAGAGATGTAACGACGACAGACAGAGACGGGTAGGCCATGTAACCATGATGCCCGGAAGTCGGGGCGCCGGCATGTGTCTTCGATGCAACATCGAGTCGTATACAGCCGACCATTTGAATCTTTATTCCGGTCTGCTTGACTGAAGTCCCCGAAAAGTAGATCAGCCGAAATTGCTCGAAATCGTTTCGAGCCGTCGTGCCCAGCGAGGGCGTGGGGAGGTCGATACCTCCGCGACGGTGCCGCGAACCGAAAGGCGTAGTCATGGATAGCGTAGTAGAATTGGGCACCCAGCCCAATGTCAGCCCGGCTGACAATCGTCGGAAGCTCGAACAGATCGACGCCGACGTGTCCGGCATCCTCAAATCGATGATCCGGTCGGAAGAAGCCGATAGAAGCGGCTCGGCCAAGATCATCAGCGCGGGGGTCCAGATGCTGGAGATTCAGCACAATGACCCAGCGGCGTGGGAGGCGTTCAAGAATGCCGATCCGCAAGCCAAGGAGATCGCCTGCAAGGGAAAAGATTGGGAGGCCCGTGAAGTCGCGTCAGTTCTGTGGAGACGACATCGCGCTAGTTACCCGAGCCGGGAACGAATCTCCCTCTATGGTAAGGCCATCCGAGTTGCCCGAGATGCCTACTGCGCCGATGGCAAGGTTAACGTCGAGGAGCTTCTGACGCACATCGTCAACGCTGGGGGTGTCAAAGGCATCCTACGGATCGCTAGAACGGCCAAGGGTAACTCCTGCCGGAAGAAGGTCATCCTCGACATTCCGCCGACTCTGACGCTGTTTCTAGTGGGACCGGACGGAACGCGCGAACCGCTGGAGCCGGCCCTGAACCGGCGCTTCCTCATCGAGTTGGGGAGGCTTCAGTGAGGAGCCGGTTCGATTTCAAGCCCGGCGGTAAACCCCGCATTCTGCCGGAAAACCATCGCGCGGTGGTCAACGGCGAGCCGCTGTTCACATCGCGAGTGTTCTCGGCCCGCGACCTGGCTCGCATCCTGATTCCGGGCGAAATGAACTCCAAGATCGGCGGCCTGTGGGAGAAGGGCTGGCGGGGCACTCGGATAGTCACACTCAGCCTGCCAGAGCGTTCGACCTGCCCCAGATCATGTGAGCAGTGGCGTTCCTGTTACGGAAACCGCCAACGCTTCACTATCCGGGTTCGTCCCGACGAGCATCTGATCCCCAAGCTGGAGGCGGAGATCGGGATTCTGCTGTCGCGCTTCAGCCGGATCAGCGTGCGTCTTCACCAACTGGGCGACTTCTTCGATGAAGGATACGCTCGGTTCTGGGTGGATCAGGTCCGACGGCGACCGGGGTTGCACTGTTTCGGATTCACTGCGTGGCCGAAGTCGACGCCGATTGGCAAGATCATCGACGACGCCTCTCGCGAATGGGACCGCTTTAAGGTTCGTTTCAGTGGAGCGGAGGGCGAACGTTCGACGGAGGTGATGGAGGCAGCGCCCCGCGGCAGACACGCCGACGGCGCGATCACCTGCCCAGCGGAGACCGGCGACACCCCGAAGTGCGAGTCCTGCGGCCTGTGCCTGACGACAACCAAGAAGATTATCTTCGCGTTGCACTGAACACCCTGATCGCGAAGCTGGCTTCGGCCTAAATATCGTTAACGAAATTGGAGAATGGCAATGGCCGGGGAAGCAGGCGTGGGCAAGCGGAAGCGAGGTCGTCCCCGGGTTCATGGAGGCGAGACGACAGTGATCGGGTTCAGGGTGGCAAGGCAGCGTGCTGTCAAGATCACGGGGCTGTTGGCTGCAATCAAGCTCGCGGAGCAACGCACCCGCGATCCGGATTCAGATGTGCTGATGGGAGCGCTTGAGCATCGGTTACGTGGGCTGGCGAATCGGCATCCGCGGATCGTCGAGCGCACGCTGCGCGGCCTACACCGGGACTAACTGAACCATTTGGGTCTGTGACTCCACCGACCTACATACTGGGAGCCGAAGGCATATCGGCGAGGACAGCGGTCGCAATGGAATGGCGGATGTAAGTGTATACGTCTGACTAGGGTTCCTCGTCGAACCACGCGACCGCAACGCGACCTCGACGCTTTTCGCCCCGGCTGGTGCCTCAGCCGGGGCGATTTCTTTGGAGCATCAGAGTTGCGGTGTCGAATGCCGAGCGAATCTTAGAGACAGATAGGGCTGGATCGAGGAAATACCGATCAGCCGATCCGCCGCTGGTGCTCCAGTCTAAGGCGCACCGGGAGGTGGTCGCGGCGCTCCTTCCGTTTTGGACCACGGCCAGCCCGGCGGCGAAACGGGCCATTGGAATGCTTGGTGCCTGCGGGACTTGGAACGGACGCTCTTATAATGCGTGGGGAACCCCAGCCCGTTATCGGTGTGGCCAGCATATCTGTCGGCATTGCTGTGATAGGTGGAAGCGCAAAACCGCCCGGACGCTGGCCAAGGACGTACGAGACCTATCGAACTCGGACCTCACGAACGTCCGGCGCGTGACACTCAATCTCTTGGATGTTTCCGAGTGCGAGGTTGCCGAGACCGTCGAGCGTCAGCGGGTCATATTGAGCAAGCTATATGAACGGCAACTGGAACAGTGCGCTTTGGTCGGAGGTTTCGACTTCGCTCTAAAGCCAAATGGGCGAGTCATGGTCCATGTTCATGCGGCGTTGATTGGACCATCGGAGAGGCTGGGGGAAGCCGAGAATACTCTGAGGGCTCGGTGTAGTGGGCTCCGTAGCTTCTCGGCGGACCAACTCCGGGATCGCCTCAATGACGATTCGGACGGCCCAACAACATGGCTGTCGTACGCGCTCGACTCCGCTATTACCGCACCGAAGCACAATCGGAAGCCGGACTGGCAACACCACTCGTTGACTACTCCGGAGGAGAAGCTTCGATGGGTCGAACTCCAAGCCGCTCTTAGGAACCGGAAGGGTAATCCGATCCGACTTACCATCAGGCTCGGCGTTCGGAGAATGAAGAACCGGAAACAGAAGCTAGTGACTGCCCGAGGCGCAGAGCATCAATTGAGTATCTTCGAACAATCCTTGGTCCGGATATGGAACTTGGTAAATCTGGTTGATTGGACATGGTCTGGGGAAACTAAGGGGGGGGTGTATAGATATCTGTTCCGGCAAGAGCAGGGTTGGAGAGCTTCGGATTGGTTAGCGCGGCCCGGAGGGCAAAGCGACTGCTCACCCGGGCCCGGTCACGGTCCGGCCGATGTCTGGCGCGTCGCGACGTGGAAGACACCGGCACGCGGTCCGCCGTAAGCGATGTTCTCAGGCCACGGCCTTGAGATTGGGCGTAGCGGGATAGGTCCATGGCAGGAGTTCGTCGAGGCGGCTGTTGGGGTGACCGTCGACGATGCGGGTGATGACGTCGGCCAGGTAGGCGTACGGCTCGACG
>JAUXWB010000314.1 GCA_030684475.1 Reyranella sp.
TTCCTGCAGGCCGCGGCAGATCGCGAACAGCGGCACGCCCCGGTCGATCGTGTGCCGGATCAGCGGCAGGGTCGTGGCGTCACGCGCCGGATCGTGCAGCGTGCCCTCGCGGCTCTGCTTGCCATAGTGGTGCGGCTCGACATTGGACGGGCTGCCGGTCAGCAACACGCCGTCGAGACCGTCGAGCAAACGATCGAGTGCTGCGATGAAGCCCGGCTCGTCATCGAACTCGGGGCCGATCGCCGGGATCAGAATCGGCAGGGCACCCACGGCACGGACCGCGGCCTGGACGTATTTCTCGCCCACCGTGTGATGCCAGCCGCCCCGTCCGTTTTCCTTGAGACAGGCGGAAATGCCCACGAGAGGACGCAAAGAAGACCGATCCATATCCGTGCCGAATCCCGCAAATAGAAGGGTTTATCATCGCCAACGACAGGACCCTTGGCAATTGCCTCGCGAACGCTCCTGCCCGCGCCTTGTGCAGTGCAGCCCTGCATGGTACCGCCCGCGCCGCCATCCCAGTGCCCAACCGAGTGAAAGTGCGCCATGACGACCACGCCTCCGCCCGCCAATCCGGCCGCCGACCAGCCCCAGGCCATTGCCCCGCTCACCATGCACGGCCAGTACATCAAGGACCTGAGCTTCGAGAACCCGCGCGCGCCGCAGAGCCTGATCGAGCAGACCCAGCCGCAGCTCACGCTCAATGTCCAGGTGACCAACCGCCAGTTCGACGCCAAGACCTTCGAGGTGGCGATCACCATCGAGGCCAGCGCCCAGACGCCCGAGAAGGAGCCGCTGTTCATGCTCGAGCTGGTCTATGCCGGCACCGTGTCGTTGGGCGAGATGCCGCAGGAGGCCTATGGGCCGCTGCTGTTCATCGAGACGCCGCGCCTGCTGTTCCCGTTCGCCCGCGCCGTCGTGGCCAACGCCACGCGCGAAGCGGGATTCCCGCCGCTCAACATCGCGCCGGTCGATTTCGTGGCGCTCTACCGCCAGCAGCTCGAAGCCAATGGCGGCCGGATGCCCGGCGTCGCCGACGGCCCGGTCGGGCACGCCTAGAACGGGACAGTCCTCGGATGCCGAGGCTTTTTGTCGACGCCCCGGTGTCGGGAAAAGCCTGTCGGAAAATTCAGGGCGTTGATCGGCAAGGCTTTTCGCCGGCCGTTTTCCGACACCCGCGTGTCGATAAATGCGACCCGTGTCGGAAAACCTCCTCACCTTGGGAGCCGTTCAGGCCTTCAGCCAGAGCGGGTCGCTGAGCTTCTTCAGGAATTCGGCATGGGCCGCGAGTTCGGCCGCACCCACGGGATGCGGCCGGGCCGGACGCACCGGCCGGTTGTTCGGCGCCGACGTACCGTCCGTGGCCGTGCCCGCCATCTCCGGCGCCAGGCCGAGATTGCGCTGCCGGCCACCGCTCAGTTCGAGATAGACCTCGGCCAGCAGCTCCGAATCGAGCAAGGCGCCATGCTTGGTGCGATGGGCATTGTCGATGCCGAAGCGCTCGCACAAGGCATCGAGGCTGGCACGCTGGCCGGGAAACTTGCGCCGGGCCATCGACACGGTGTCGACGTAGGGGTTGGCGATCCTGGGTTTGCCCGCCCGCTCCAGCTCGGCGTTGAGGAAGCCCAGGTCGAACTGGGCGTTGTGGATCACAAGCTGGGCGTCGCCCAGGAACGCCAGCAGCTCGTCGACCTTGTCGGCAAACAGCGGCTTGTCGGACAGAAACTCCTCGGTGAGGCCGTGTATGTCTTGCGCGCCCGTCGGCATGTCGCGCTCGGGATTGAAGTAACATTGGAACGAGAGGCCGGTGGCCACCATGTTCACGAGCTCGACGCAGCCCACCTCGACGAGGCGGTGGCCGACGAGCGGATCGAGGCCGGTGGTTTCGGTGTCGAGGACGACTTCGCGCATCCCGACCTTGTAGCCAGTTGCCGCTCTATTTGCGACGGGCGCGCGCGAGCTGGCCTGTGAATCGCTCACGCCACGGATTGGGCGGCCAGAGGCGGCCCGGGCGCCGCTTCAGCCGGGCGACGGCCGCCGCGAGTGCCGCCCGCGTCGGGGCCAATCCCAGCCCGGTCGGGATGACAAGACTGGCCTTGCGGCGCTTCAGGGCATCCGGCACTTGCTGGCGCAGGATGCCGTCGAGCTTTTCCGCCGTCATGCCGGGCCGCGCCATGACGCGGCGGCGCTGAAGGAAGGCCGGCGCGCTCACCACCAGCGTGGCGTCGACGCGGCGCTCGCCCAGCCCCTCGAACAGCAGCGGGATATCGAGCACGACCAGCTTCTCCCCCGCGAGTGCCGCGCGGCGCAGGAACGCCTTCTGCCGCTGGCCCACCAGGGGATGAACGATCGCCTCGAGCCGGCGCAGCGCCGCCTTGTTGCCGAAGACACGTGCGCCCAGTGCCTGGCGATCGAGCACGCCCGCCTTCACGACGCCAGGAAACGCCGCCTCGATGCCGGGAAGCGCCGACCCGCCCGGCGCCTGCAGCGCGTGGACGGCGGCATCGGCGTCGTACACGGGCACGCCCATCTCCCGCAGCATCTTCGCTGCGGTCGATTTGCCCATGCCGATCGAGCCGGTCAGTCCGACGATGACCATCAGCGACGACGCGACGCCGTTTCTTAGGGTACCAGCACAGTCTGGCCGGTCGTCTTGCGGCTTTCCAGGTCGATATGCGACTGCGCCGCCTCGGCCAGCGGATAATGCTGGTCGATGGCGATCTTGACCTTGCCGCTCTTCACCATCTTGAACAGCGACTTGGCCGAGGCTTCGAGATCGGCGCGCGTGGCGGTGTAGGCGCCGAGGCTGGGCCGCGTCAGGTAAAGCGAACCCTTGGCGTTGAGAATGCCGACCGCCTGCGGCGGCACGGCGCCCGAGGCGTTGCCGAACGAGACCAGCAGGCCGCGCGGCTGCAGGCAGTCGAGCGAGGCCGCCCAGGTGTCCTTGCCGACGCCGTCGAACACCACGGGGACGCCCTTGTTCTTGGTGATCTTCTTCACCTCGGCCACGATGTCCTGCTTCGTGTAGTCGATCACCCACTTGTAGCCGTTCTACAAGGCGAGAGCGGCCTTCTCGTGCTACGAGGTCGTGCCGATCACCTAGTATCCG
>JAUXWB010000319.1 GCA_030684475.1 Reyranella sp.
TCAACAGAGACTCCAGAGACTCCAAGCGGCGGCGGAGCAGCCGATCTGGGGTAAATGACGGTTTAGAGTACCGCAAATAGGTGGCGCATTGGGGATATTTGCGATCACTACGTCAAGGCTTCTGTGTGCCAAGTGGTTGCATCGTCACAGTATCCCACATCAACGCAAGGGCTTTTCATCCACCCTGCGACCGCGGCCTGTAGTGGCTGGGCGAGGCGCCGGCAGCGCGACGGAACATGGCGCTGAAGGCGCTCGTACTGTCGTAGCCTAGGTCGAGCGCGACCTGAGTCACCGGCGCGCCACCACCCAGACGGCCCATGGCTTCGAGCACGCGCGCCTGCTGGCGCCAGGCGCCGAAGCTGAGGCCAGTCTCATTCTGGAAGTGGCGTGCGAGGGTGCGGGCGCTGGCGTTGATGGTGCGCGCCCAGGCGCCGAGCGTGCGCTGGTCGCCCGGTGCCGCTAGCAGTCGTTCGCACAGGCCACGCAGCCTGAGGTCGCTCGGCATCGGCAACTGCAGAGGCAGGGATTGCAGCCCGCGCAGCTCCGTCAGGATCAGCGCCACGACATGGCCGGCGGGACCGTCTTCGTCGTAGTGCAGCGGCAATTCGGTCGCGCGCACGATGAGTTCGCGGAGCAGCGGCGACACCGGAAGGACCCGGCAGGCGTCTGGCATGAACCGGGCGGCGTCCTCGCGCAGATAGAGCGTGCGCATGGTGACGTCGCTCGACATGACGATGCCGTGGCGCACATGGGCCGGCATCCACACCGCGCGCTGTGGTGGAACCATCCACATGCCGTCGCTGGTGGCCACCCGCATCGTGCCGGCCGTGGCGTAGATGAGCTGCGCCCGCTCGTGGCTGTGCGCGGCGATCTCGAAGCCGTCGGGAAAATCCTTGGGCATGGCGGCCACCGCGCGGGGGACGCGCTGGTAGTCGGCCGGGTCGGTGGACCGTTCAGGAGGAGGTGTCGCTTGGCTCTTTCTCGACATATGTTGGCAATCTAGCGCAAGACAGACAGAGCCGCCATGCCTACTCTAATAGGGCGGAGGAAAACAACGACATGAACCACAGCAGCCCCAGCGCCATCCTGCTCAATATCGGCCACGCCATGGATCACTGGATCCTGGTGGTGTTCGCCTATTCCTGGGGCGTGATCGCCGGTGTCTGGGGCGTCGAATGGACGGAGCTGACGCCGTTCAACTACGGCGCGCTCTTCATGTTCGGCGCCGGTTCGATCGTGAGCGGGCGGCTGGGCGACCTGTGGGGCCGCTGGATCATGATGGTGATCTTCTTTGTCGGCATGGGTGTCTCCGCGCTGGTGATCGCCCTCTGCAGCAACAAGTGGCAGATCGGCGCGGCACTCACCCTGATGGGCGCTTTCGCCTCGATCTACCATCCCGTTGGCATTCCGATGCTGGTGCAGAAGGCCAAGAATCCGGGCTTCACGATCGGCGTCAATGGGCTCGCCGGCAACATGGGCATCGCCATCGCCGCCGGCCTCTCGGTCTACATCGCCCAGCGCTTTGGCTGGCAGATGGCGTTCATCATCCCGGGCGTGATCTGCCTGGTCTGTGCCGTGGCCTTTGTGATGCTGGTGCCGCGCGAGGAAGAGGCGCCGGCCAAGCGCAAGGCCAAGATGCTCGACCTGCCGCCGTCGGTGATGGCACGCGTGTTCGGTATCATGACCTTCACCGCCGTCACCGGCAGCATCATCTTCAACTTCACGACCAACGGAAACGGCGAGCTGCTCAGCATCCGCGCCAAGAGCATCGCCCAGGATCCGGTGATGCTGGCCACCATGCTGTTCGTCATCTTCTCGCTGGCCTCGCTGGCGCAGCTCGTGGTCGGCAAGCTGATCGACCGCTATCCGCTGAAGAACATCTACCTGCCGATGGTGCTGCTGCAGGTGCCATTGTTCCTGATCGCCTCGCAGGTCGAGGGCTGGGCGCTTTTCCTGACGGTTCTCGCCTTCATGCTGGTGGTGTTCGGCGCCATTCCCTTCACCGACGCCATGATCGTGCGCTACATCGACGACCGCATGCGCAGCCGGGTCACCGGGGCCAGGCTCGCGATCGGCTTTGGCGTGAGCTCGTTCGTCGTGGCGCTGATCGGACCGTCCGTGAAAGCCGCGGGCTTTCCGGTGCTGCTGATGGTGCTGGCCGGCGTGGCGTTTTGCTCGTTCCTCGCCTTGTCGTTCCTGCCCAGCGAGCAGGACGTCTACAAGGCCTCGTCACTCAAGCCCGCGGAGTAGAACGGAGCCGCGCGTTGCGCGGCGGATGGCGGCCTGCGATCCTGCCCCCGACATTGCGTAGGCGTCGGGGGATTGGACATGACAGCGCGTTCGGCCGTGCCGGTACCGGCATCACATCTCGATATCGCGCGCGACGCCGAACCGGCGACACGAGCCGCCAACGCTGCCATGGCGGCGCCTTTGCCGTTCGCCGACGTCGCCGACTTCGACGCCGCCGGACGCGGGCTGATCGCCCCGGTGCCCGACGGCATCGTCCAGACACCAAGCGGCACGGTGCTGTGGAACCTCGGCGAATATGCCTTCATCGACGGCGAGCTGGCGCCGGCCACGGTGAACCCGAGCCTGTGGCGCATGGCGCGGCTTAACATGGCCAACGGCCTGTTCAAGGTCACCGACCGCCTCTATCAGCTGCGCGGCTTCGACATCTCCAACATGACGGTGATCGAGGGCGATCGCGGGCTGATCCTGATCGACCCGCTGACGACGGCGGAAGTTTCCCGGGCCGCCCTGGAACTCTACTTCGTTCATCGGCCGAAACGGCCGGTCGTTGCCGTGATCTACACCCACAGCCACATCGATCACTACGGCGGCGTGCGCGGCGTCGTCGACGAGGCCGAAGTGAAGAGCGGCAAGGTCGCGTTGATCGAGCCGGCCGGCTTCATGGAAGCGATCTCGGGCGAGAACGTGCTGGCCGGGCTGCCGATGATGCGCCGGGCCCAGTTCCAGTTCGGGTCGATGCTGCCGCGCGGTCCGCGCGGCCAGGTCGATGCCGGGCTGGGCAAGGGCGTGGCGCGGGGCACGCCGGGCCTGATTGCGCCGACGCAGTTGATCGCCAAGCCGGTCGAGGAGCATACGATCGACGGTGTCAGGATCGTCTTCCAGCTCGCGCCCGAGACCGAGGCGCCGGCCGAGATGCACATGTTCTATCCCGAGCTCGGCGTCCTCAACATGGCGGAGAACGCCTGTCCGCTGCTGCACAATTTCATCCCGCTGCGCGGCGCCGTGGCGCGCGATCCGCGCATCTGGGCGAAGTACATCGACGAGGCCATCGACCTCTACGGCCCCGGCACCGAGATCCTGATCGGTCAGCATCACTGGCCGGTGTGGGGCAGGGCGGCGGTGGTCGACCATCTCGAGGCGCAGCGCGACCTCTACAAGCACATCCACGACCAGACGCTGCGCCACATGAACAAGGGCTGGCGTCCGGCCGAGATCGCCGAGGCGATCGATCTGCCGCCGGGCCTGACCGGGCGCTGGTCGGTGCGCGGCTACTACGGCACCGTCAATCACAACGTGAAGGCGGTCTACCAGCGCTATCTCAGCTGGTACGACGGCAACCCGTGCAATCTCCATCCGCTGCCGCCCGCGCCCGCCGCCACCAAGTTCGTCGAGTACATGGGCGGTGCGCCGGCGGTGATCACGCGCGCGCGCGCGGATTTCGCCAAGGGCGAGTTTCGCTGGGTGGCCCAGGTGATGAAGGAGGTCGTCTACGCCGAGCCGGCGAACAAGGAAGCCCGCGCGCTCTGTGCCGACGCGCTGGAGCAGATGGGCTATCAGGCCGAGTCGGCGACCTGGCGCAACGCCTTCCTCTATGGCGCGCAGGAGCTGCGCCACGGGATCTTCCGGATGCCGGCGCGCGTGATGATGGGCGCCGACACGCTGGCCGGACTCGCCACCGACGTGTTCTTCGACCTGATGGCGATCCGCCTCGACCCGGCCAAGGCAGCCGGGCAGTCGATGGTCCTCAACTGGCACTTCACCGACCGCTCCGAGAAACTGGCGCTGACGCTCAAGCATTGCACGCTTAGCCATCGCATCGGCCAATGGTCCGGGCAGGCCGCGGCCTCGATCACGACCACGCGCGCCACGCTCGATGCCATCGTTCTGGGCAAGATCACCGCGCCCGAGGCGATGACGTCGGGCGGCCTCAGGATCGATGGCGATGCCTCGAGGTTGGCCGTGCTGTTCGGCATGCTCGAGCAACCGACCAGCCTCATGTTCGACATCCTCACGCCGGGCGAGGGCCGCTCCTAAAATCCGGGCGGGCGCTTGACATCGGACGGCCCGACCTTTGTGATGCTCGGCAATAAACGCGCGTTCACGCGCTGGCGAGGGAGGAAGCAAATGTCGAAGGGAATCGGGCGTCGCCTGCTGGGCGGCATCGTCGCTGCGGCAGCGGCACTGGGCTTTGCCGGCTCCGCGGCTGCCCAGGACAAGAAAATCAAGATCGGTGTGATCTACGACCTGACCGGTCCGCTGGCTGGTGGCGGTTCCGAGCTGCACCATCTCGGCGCCAAGATCATGATCGACAACTTCATCAAGCAGGGCGGCGTCGAGGGTTACAAGATCGAGGCGGTCTACGCCGACGCCCAGAGCAAGCCCGACGTCGCCATCAACGAAGCGGTGCGCCTGATCGAGCAGGAAAAGGTCGACATGGTGCTGGGCTTCTTCTCGTCGGCGCAGTGCGTGCCGGTGGCGGCCCGCGTCGAGCAGCTCAAGAAGTTCATGTGGATCACCACCTGCATCTCTTCGGCGGTGCTCGAGAACCGCAACCTCAAGTACGTCTTCCGCACCCAGCCGTCGGGCGCGCAGTTCGGCGAGCTCTCGTCCGACTTCATTGCCCAGAACGCCAAGGCCAAACTCGGCAAGGATGCCAAGGATGTACGCGTGGCGATCATCCACGAGGACGGTGCCTACGGTGTCGATGTCGCCAAGGGCAACGAGGCCGGCGCCAAGAAGGCAGGCCTCAACATCGTCCTGAAGGAAGGCTACGCCGCGACCGCACCGGACCTCTCGGCGCTGATCACCAAGCTCAAGCGCGCCCGGCCGGACGTCATTCTCCATACCGGCTACAACCCGGACATCACGCTGTTCCATCGCCAGGCGCGTGAGGGCGGGCTGAAGTTCAGCGCCCTGATCGGCCACGGTGCCGGCTACGGCGTCTACACCAAGCTCAAGGAAGGCCTGGGCAAGGACGTCAACTATTTCTTCAACGTCGACCCGATCTCGATCTGGGATACCAACCAGAAGGCGCTTGACCAGAAGCTGCCGCCGCTCATCAAGATGGTCGGCGAGGAGTATGACAAGGCCAAGCCGGGCACGACGATCCGTTCGGCGCATGTCGGCATGGCCGCCTCCAACACCTACGTCTTCTTCACCGAGGTGCTGCCGCGGGCGATCAAGAAGCATGGCGGTATCGATGCCGAGGCGTTGCGCAAGGCGGCGCTCGAAGTCGACCTGCCGGAAGGCGGCACGATGCTGGGCTTCGGCGTGAAGTATGCCGGCGACGGCTCGCCGATCGCCGGCCAGAACCTTCGTGCCTCGCCGGTCATCGTCCAGTACATCGATGACAAGTCTCCTGTCGTCTGGCCGAAGGCCCAGGCGCAGAGTGAAGCCGTCCTGCCGTTCCCGGCCGGCACCGTCTACGCCAAGTAAACCGTTCCACGGAGGACGATGCGGTCGTGCTTGTCGTTGAAGGGTTGGTCAAGCGTTTCGGCGGGTTCACGGCCGTCAACAACGTCTCATTCAAGGTCGATCAGGGCGAGATTCTCGGCCTGATCGGCCCCAACGGTTCCGGCAAGAGTACGATCTTCAACATGCTCTCCGGTACGCTCCCGCCGACCGCGGGATCGATCAAGTTCGAGGGGACGGAACTTGGCGGCCTGCCGCCGCACAGGATCATCAACCGCGGCATCGGTCGCACCTTCCAGATCCCGCGGCCGTTCCGCCGGCTGTCGATCTTCGAGAACGCCGCCCTTGCCGGCTACTACGGCCAGGGCAGCCACAGCCGCGCCAAGGCCGAGGCGTCGGCCGAGCGGGCGCTGTCGGCGGTCGGCCTGCCGACCGACCGCAAGGCGAGCGTCGACGGCCTCGGTGCCGCCGGCCTCAAGAAGCTCGAGCTGGCCAAGGCGCTCGCCACCGAACCGAAGCTGCTGCTGGCCGACGAGAGCCTGGGCGGTCTCGACGAGCACGAGATGGACCAGGCGGCCGACATGCTGCGCCGCATCCGCGACGAACTCGGCATCACCATCATCTGGGTCGAGCACATCATGGGCGTGCTGATGCGCGTGGTCGACCGCGTGATGGTGCTGGACCACGGCGAAAAGATCTCCGAAGGGCTGCCGGCCGAGGTGGTCAACGATCCCAGGGTCATCGAGGTTTATCTCGGCACCGACGCCCATGCGACCCAGGCGGTCGCCGAAGCGGCGCGGCGGTGAGGGACGAACGATGCTCGATCTGAAATCGATCGACGCCGGCTACGGCAGCTTCCAGGCGCTGTTCGGCGTCTCGCTCGAGGTCAAGGCCGGCGAGGCGGTGGGCGTGATCGGCCCCAACGGCGCCGGCAAGACCACCCTGATGCGCGTCATCTCGGGTCTGATCCGGCCGCGCAAGGGCACGCTCACGATGGAAGGGACGAACGTTCTCGCGACGCCGCCGCATCGCATCGTCGGTCTCGGCATCGCCCACGTGCCGGAGAACCGCCGCCTCTTTCCCAGGCTCACGGTCGAGGACAACCTGAAGATGGGCGCCTTCATGCCGGAGGCGCGGGCCAGGTACGCCGAGCGGCTGGCGTTCGTGTTCGACCTCTTCCCGCGCCTCAAGGAGCGGCGCGCCCAGCTCGCCGGCACGATGTCGGGCGGCGAGCAGCAGATGTGCGCGATCGGCCGCGCGCTGATGTCCGATCCCAAGCTGCTGCTGCTCGACGAGCCGTCGGCCGGGCTGGCGCCGGTGGTCGTGCAACAGGTCTTCGAGCTGGTGAAGCGCATCCGCGCTGGCGGGCTCACGGTGCTGATCGTGGAACAGAACGTCCAGCAGGTGCTGCGCGTCGTCGATCGCGCCTACCTGCTCGAGGCCGGCACCATCCGCAGCTCCGGCACCTCGGCCGAGTTGCTGGCGAGCGACACCATCAGACAGGCGTATCTCGGTGTTTAGGCCGGTTTCAGGGCGACCGCAGGCCCCCAAGCCTGCTCATGAGGCGGGCCTGGAGGCCCGCGGTCCGATGAGGTGTGGATGATGCAGGCGTTCCTCGAATTCTTCGACGTCTACCTGCTCGAGGCGATCATCAGCGGCATCCTGCTGGGTGGCGTGCTGGCGCTTCTGGCGCTCGGCCTCAACCTGATCTTCGGCGTCATCGACGTCGTCTGGATCTGCTACGCCGAGCTGATCATGATCGGCATGTACGGCATGTACTACTTCGTGCAGGTCTACGGCCTGCCGTATTATATGGCCGCGCCGCTCACGATCCTGCTGGTCGGCGTGCTCGGCCTGATGCTGCACTATCTGGTGATCGAGCCGCTGCTCGACGCCGCACCGATCAACCAGCTCCTCGCCACCGGCGGCGTGCTGTTCTTCCTGCAGAGCTTCGCCACCGTGGCCTTCGGCATCGACTTCCGCAATCTCGGCATCCGCCTGCCGGTGCTGGCGATCGGCGAGATGCACTTCAGCTACGCCCGCCTGCTCGCCTTCCTGGCGGCGCTGGCCGGCATGGTGGTGGTCTACCTGTTCATGACCCGCACCTATATGGGCACGGCGATCCGCGCGATCTCGCAGGACCGCCAGATCATGGCGCTGATGGGCGTCGACACCCGCAAGCTCTATCTCGTGACCTCGGCGCTGGGCGGCGGGCTGGCCGGGCTGGCGGCCTGCCTGCTGGTGCTGCAGTACGACGTCCATCCCTTCGTCGGCCTGTCGTTCGGCCCGATCACCTTCCTGATCGTTGTGCTGGGCGGACTCGGCAACTTCATCGGCGGCTTCGTGGCGGCTTTCCTGTTCGCCGAGATCATCTCGCTGGGCGGCCTCTACTCCGACCTCGAATGGGGCTACGTACTGGCCTTCGCCTTCTTCATCGTGATGATGTTCATACGGCCCCAGGGCCTTCTGGCGAGACGCCAGTGACCTCGCCAATGACCCTGCGGAACGCACTTTTCTGGATCGCCGTCGCGGCGCTCGTCGCGCTGCCGTTCGTCTACAAGCAGCCCTATCACCTGCACGTGATGGTGCTGATCCTGATCTGGTCGTTCGCCTATACCTCGTGGTCGGTGATGGGCCGCTTCGGGCTGGTGTCGCTGGGCCATGGCGGCTTCATGGGCGTGGGCGCCTACGTGACGGCGCTGCTGTGGAACCATCTCGGCGTGTCGCCGTGGATCGGCATCCCGCTCGCCATGGTGGCGGCCGGCGCGCTGGCGCTGGTCGTCGCCTATCCCTGCTTCCGCTTCCGCATCATCGGCCACTACTTCGCGCTGGTGACGCTCGCCCTTTCGGGCATCGTGCTGCAGGTCATCACGGCGACGCGCGACTGGACCGGCGGCTCGCTCGGCTACACGCCGGAGCGCACCAAGGGCAGCGGGCTGGTCGCCCTGCAGTTCGTCGACAAGGAGACCTGGTATCTGATCGCGCTTGGCGTCTGGGTGCTGGGCCTGGCGATCTGGTACTGGATCGACCGCAGCATGATCCGCGACGCCCTGCAGGCGATCTCCGAGGACGAGGACGCCGCCGCCGCCGCCGGCATCAACGTGACCGCCGCGAAACTCAAGATCACCGTGTTGAGCGCCGTCATGACGGCGCTGGCCGGCGCTCTTTACTGCCAGTACCAGATGTTCATCTCGCCCGACACGGTGAGCGGTATCGCGGTATCGCTGCAGATGGTCTTCGCGGTCGTGGTGGGCGGCATCTACGTCGCACTCGGCCCGACGGTGGGGGCGGTCATCACCATCCTGCTCGCCGAGATGCTGAGGATCGGCTTCGGCACCAAGGCGATCGGCTGGGACAATCTCGTCTACGGCGCCCTGCTCGTCGTTTTCATCATCTTCCTTCCCAAGGGCATTCTTGGTAGCTTGCTCGCGCGTATGAAGCCGTCAAGCAAGCAATAGGAATGGATGAGTTCGATTTTGTCGTCGTCGGGGCAGGCTCCTCCGGCGCGCCGATTGTCGATCGCCTGACGGCGTCGGGACGCCACAGCGTCCTGCTGCTGGAGGCCGGGCCGGACGACAGCACGAACAAGTGGCTCTCCATCCCGCTGGGCTTCGCCAAGACGTTCCTCGACCCCGAGGTGAACTGGAAATTCGCCACCGAGCCGGAGGCCGAGCTCGGCGGTCGCCGCGTCTACTGGCCCCGCGGCAAGGTGGTCGGCGGATCGAGCGCCATCAACGGCATGGTCTACGTCCGCGGCATGGCCTCCGACTACGATCGCTGGCGCCAGATGGGCAACCAGGGCTGGTCGTTCGACGATTGCCTGCCCTATTTCAAGCGCCTCGAATCCTATCCCGGCGGCGAGTCGGAGCTTCACGGCGGCGACGGACCGGTGAAGATCACCCAGGACGAGTACCGCAACGAACTGAGCGAGGCCTTCCTGGCGGCCTGCGCCGAGGTCGGCGTGCCGTCGATTTCCGACTTCAACGGTCGCGGCGAGGAAGGCTCCGGCCTCTACCACGCGACCATCAGCGACGGCCGCCGCTGCTCGACCGGCAAGGCCTATCTCGCGCCGGCGCGCCGTCGGCCCAATTGCCACGTCGTCACCGACGCCCTGGTCGAGCGCATCGAGGTCGCCGACGGACGCGCGACCGGCGTCACTTATCGCAAGGACGGCCGTCAGGTGACGGCCAGGGCGCGCTGCGAGATCGTGCTCTCCGCCGGCGCGGTCGGCTCGCCGCAGCTGCTGCAGCTCTCGGGCATCGGGCCCGGCGCCCTGTTGGGCGGCCTCGGCATCCCGGTCGTCCGCGACCTGGCCGGCGTGGGCGAGAACCTGCAGGATCACTGGGGGGTGCGTTCGACCTACCGGACGTGGTGGCGCCTCACCGTCAACGACGACATCAACCTGTTCCATCGCCGGATGAGCGCCGCGATCGAGTACGCGCTGCTCCGTACCGGCCCTCTGACCGCCAGCCCGGCCTTCGCCGGCGCCTTCGTGCGGCTGATGCCTCAGTCGGATGAACCCGACACCCAATTGCATTTCTTCCCCTGGTCGACCGATCGTATCGATCGCGGCCCGCATCCCTTTTCCGGATTCACGATCCTCGCCAACCAGTCGCGGCCGGAAAGCCGGGGCCATGTCCGGATCGCCTCGAAGGATCCGGCGGCGGCGCCCAGGATCGTCGCCAACTACCTGTCGACGGATTTCGACCGCAAGGCCACGGTGTCGGCCATCAAGTTCGTGCGCCTTCTCGCCCGCACGACCGCGCTGTCGCGGATCATTACGGAAGAACTCCTGCCGGGCGTCGAGGCCTGGAGCGACAAGGATTTCCTCGAGCATGCCCGCAAGGATGGCCAGTCGGCCTACCACCCGGTCGGCACATGCCGCATGGGCAGCGACCCCGCGGCCGTGGTCGATCCCAGGCTGCGCGTGAACGGGATCGCCGGACTCCGCGTCGCCGACGCTTCGATCATGCCGGCGCTGGTCTCCGGCAACACCAACGCCGCCTGCATGATGATCGGCGAGAAGGCCGCCGACCTAATCCTGGCCGACGCGCGATAGGGCTGAGATCTCGAGCGGCTGGGTGCGCCCACGGAGGCTGAGCGTCGGCAGCGGCTCGGCGCGAAGTTCAAGCGGCAACGCCACCGCATTCAGCAGGTCGGCGGAGGCCAGCACGTCGCGGCCTGTCGTCTTGGCTGCTTCCAGAAGCCGCGCCGCCACGTTCAGCGTGTCGCCGACATAGGCGATTTCGCGGCGCACGTCGCCGATTTCGCCGGCGACGATCTCGCCGCAATGGAGCGCGGCGCGGAACTCGGGAACGGCGCCGAATTTCTCGCGATAGAGCGCGCCGTTGGCCGCGATCCGGTCGCGCGCGATGAACGGGCAGGCCAGGCAGTAGCCATCGCGCAGTGCCCGGTCCGCCGGCCAGGTCAGGATCACCTCGTCGCCGACATACTTGTGGATCTCCGCCTCGCATTCGAGGGCGGCATCGGCCACGTCGCGGAAGAACTCGTTCAGCAGCTCGTGGAAACGCACCGGCCCGAGCCGTTCGGCGAGCCCGGTCGAGTCCTTCATGTCGATCAGCAGGAAGACGCGCTGCTCGCGCTTGGGCTGCACATAGCGGCCGGTCAGCAGGTTCTTGAGCGTGCCGTAGCCCAGCAGGCCGCCCATCTCGAACACCAGGTTGCCGAACACCGCCATCGCCACGGCAAAGACGATCGAATCACGGAAGACCTCGTCGAAAATGAAATCCCGCGGGCTGACGGTGGCTCGCGCGAGGGTCAATCCACCCACGATGACGGCGATATAGAAAAGAACCTTCAGGCCGAAATAGACGAGCAGCGGCAGGCGCCGCAGCCGGCGCAGCGGCCCGGGCCGCCTGCTCTTGATTTCGAACAGGAAGATCGGCGTGGCGATCAGCAGGGAGTTTACGACGCCCGCAAAAAGCGCGCGCGGCATCGGTGTATCGGGTGGAGCGACGACGTAGCCGAAATAGGCGCTGACGGCCGCGCTCATGACGCTGAGCGCGATGAAGATCCGCCAGTCGTGGCGTTCGCGCCGCGACAGTCTCATGCGCGGGGGCCTGCGCGGTCGAGCGCCCGCTTGAACGTCGCGTGGTCGACGTTGCCGCCCGAACACACCACGGCCACCGCGCGGCCCTTCACCGGCAGCTTGCCCGTGAGGGCGGCGGCCAGCGCCACCGCGCCGCCTGGTTCGACCACGATTTTGAACTCGCGGAACGCCGCTTCCATGGCGTCGAGCACCTCGTCGTCGGTGACGACCAGGCCGGGGCCCAGCAGCGTCTTCGCCAGCGCAAAGGTGATGTCGCCCGGCGTCGGCGCCAGCAGGGCGTCGCAGATCGAGCCCGAGAGCTTCGCGTTCGTCTGCTTGGTGCCGGTCGCGAGCGAGCGGGTCATGTCGTCGAACCCGGCCGGTTCGCCGGCATGCACGCTGGTCGTCGGGCTGAGGCCCTTTACGGCAAGCGCGATGCCGGTCGACAAGCCACCGCCGGAGCAGGGGGCGGCTACGGCATCGAGCGTCACGCCCAGTGCCTTGGCTTGGTCCACGATCTCGAGACCGGCCGTGCCCTGGCCGGTCAGGATCCACGGATGATCGTAGGGCGGCACGACCGTGGCGCCGGTCTTGCGCGCGATGTCCTGGCCGATCGCCTCGCGGCTGTCCTTGACGCGGTCGTAGAGCACGATCTCGGCGCCCGAGGCGCGCGTGTTGGCGACTTTCAGCGCCGGCGCATCGGCCGGCATGACGATGGTGGCTTTGACGCCGAGCAGGCGCGCCGCTTCGGCCAGGCCCTGCGCGTGGTTGCCCGATGACCAGCCGACCACGCCCTTGCCGCGGTCGGCCTCGCTCATCGAGGCCAGGAAGTTGTAGGCGCCGCGCAGCTTGAACGAGCCGGTACGCTGCAGGCACTCCGCCTTCAGGAGCAGCCGCCCGCCCAGCATCGCGTTGACTCGCGCGTTTTCGAGCAGCGGCGTGCGCAGGGTGACGCTCTCCAGGCGCCGGGCCGCCGCCTGGACGTCGGCGAAAGTCGGAAGCGAAGCCATCAGGAAACGCCGAGCAGGCCGGGCAGTTGGGACAGGTCGCGGAGTTGGGCGACCGGCTTACCGGGGAGATTGTCGTCGGGTGCGCCGGCGCGGTTGACCCAGACGGTGCGGAAGCCGAAATGCGCCGCGCCATGCGCGTCCCAGCAGTTCGACGACAGGAAGGAGACCTTGTCCGGTGTCACGCCGCAGCGCTCTTCGACCAGCCGGTAGACCCGGGCATCGGGTTTGAAGACGCCCACAGGGTCGACGCTCAGCACCGCTTCGAAGCGGTCCGCCAATCCCGACGCCGCCACCATGGGGTCCAGCATCTCGGGATTGCCGTTGGACAGGATCGCCAACCGCACGCCGCGCCGCCTCAGCTGGTCGAGCATTGCCGGCACCTCGGGGAAAGGATCGAGTGCGAGATAGGCGTTCATCAACTTGGGGCGAACCGCGGGATCGCTGATGCCGTGAGCTTCCAGGCAATGGTCGAGCGCCTCGCCGGTGACCTGCCAGAACTTGGCGTAGGCTCCCATGCCGTTGCGCAGCCAGGTGTACTGGATCTGTTTCAGGCGCCACATGTCGGCCAGCGCATCGGCCTTGGGCCCGATCGCGCTGCGGTGGCGCGCGACGGCCGAGTTGAAGTCGAACAGCGTGCCGTAGGCATCGAAGACGCAGAGTGTCGTCATGAATTGCTCCGGAGCGTGCAAGATCGTAGGCTAACAAGCATGTTCGTCGCCATCGTTCAAATCCCCATGAGCAAGCGCCCGCGCAAGGCCGCCGTCGAGGCGGCGCGCAAATCGGCGCCGACCTACACCGCACTCCGCGCCAAGGGCCTGGTGCGCAAGTATTACCTCAATGGCCAGGCCGGCGGCGGCGGAGTCTATCTCTGGGAATCGGAAGCCGCGGCCCGTGCCTGGTACACGCCGGAGTGGGAGAAGCGCATGGAGGCGGCGTTCGGCGCCAGGCCGGTCGTGACCTACTACGACAACCACGTCGTCGTCGACAACGAGGCGGACCAAGTCCGGGTCGAGGAATAGTTTCTCTTCCCCAGCGGAGCTGGTGAGAAGAATTGAAAGCCAATAGGAGAGAACTGGCATGCAAAAGCGTAAACTGGGCCGCACCGGCCTGGAAGTTTCGGTTCTCGGATACGGCGCCGGCGCGGTCGGCGGGCTGTTCACCAAGGGCACGGCGGCGGAGCAGGAGCGCGCCGCGGCGCGCGCCATAGAGGCCGGCATCAACTATTTCGACACCGCGGCGCTCTACGGCAACGGCGAGTCCGAGCGCAACCTCGGCCGCGGGCTCGCCAGCCTGAAGGCCGACGTGATCGTCGGCACCAAGTTCCGGCTGGCAGCACCTCACCGCGCCGATGTCGCGGCCTTCGTCGCGCAATCGCTGGAGGAGAGCCTGAAGCGCATGGGCCGCGACCATGTCGATCTCCTGCAGCTCCACAATCCGCTGGTTGCCATCGATGGCGGCGACCGGCTCGCCATCGAGATCGCATTGAACGAGGTGGCGCCGGCGCTGGAGAAGCTCCGCAAGGCCGGCAAGACGCGCTTCATCGGCTTCAGCGGCGTCGGCGAGCCGCCGGCGCTGCATCAGGCGGTCGAGTCGAAGCTCTTCGACACCGTCCAGGTCGTCTACAACGCGCTCAATCCCAGCGCCGGCGGGCCGCCGCCCAAGGGCATGCCCGGCCTCGACTACGGCCGCCTGCTCGACAAGGCGAAGGCGGCCGACATGGGCACCATCATCATCCGCGCGCTGGCGGGCGGGGCACTCAGCGGCACCACCGACCGCCATCCGCTCGCCATGCAGGACGTACCGCCGATCGGCTCGGCGCTCGATTTCGCCACCGACGTGGCGCGCGCGAAGCTGCTCGAACCGTTGGTGCGCGAAGGCGCAGCCGCAAGCCTCACCGAACTCGGCGAGCGCTTCGTGATCTCCCATCCTGCCGTCTCGACGATGCTGATCGGCTATTCGACCTTGGGCCATCTCGACGAGGCGATCGCGGCGGTGAACAAGGGGCCGCTGTCGGCGGCGGTGTTGAAGCGGATTGGGTAGGATTGCCGTTTCGACGAAGACGCCTGAACGGCCGGCGGATCGCGAGGATCGTGCCGATTGATCTGGATCAAGGCGAGCGGCAGCTACCACGATCATCCTCTTCTGGAGTGACTTCGCCGCTGGCCTTCTTCAATCGTGGCCTCGCGCGGCGCCTCGACGAAGGGAGGTCAGGATCATGATGACACTCCAGGGTTTCTGGCGAACGATCTCTCACCGCTTCGATGTCGGGCGCAAGCGCAGGCGGCTGAGACGCGAACTCGAGCAGCTCGCGGCCATGGGGTCCCTCGATGCCGTTCTGGCGGATGTCGGCCTCGTGCGCTCGCAGGTCGAGGCTCTGATCGCAGGATGCGATGACTCCAGAGACCTGCTGGACCAAATGCTCGCCCGGCTTGGTATCGATGCTGCTCAACTGCCCCTCGATGGCCTGCGCGACATGACGTGGACCTGCACGACGTGCCCGAACAAGCGCCAGTGCCGCGAATGGCTGTTCAGCATCGAGGAAACGGAAGGCCGTGCCTTCTGCCCGAATGCCGCGCAGCTTGACCATGCCCTGTCGAAACAGCGTCCGGTCCACGCATGATGCCGGGGGCGATTGCGCAGAAACCTCGCCAACGTCCTTTCGCCGGACCCGCCTCGGTTCAGGCGGCCGCTCTTCGCTCCGCGGGCGGTCGCGCGAGGAGCGCCGCGGCAGCTGCCACGCCGACGCCCTCGCGAGGTGCGCGACCGAGATCGGTCAGTGTACGCTCGATGTAGTGGAGATCGGTCAGGATGTCGCTTTCGCTAACGTGACCCATCGTGCCGATGCGGATCAGCTTGCCCGACAGATGAGTGCGCGAACCGGCAACCACGGTCCGGTAGCCCTCATAGAGCCTCCGGATTACGGCGTTGCCATCGAGCCCCTCGGGCATGCGCATGACCGATACGGTGTCGGACGATGCCTCGCGCGGGAACGGCGCAAAATCGAGCGCCGCCAGGCCGGCGCGCAATCCCGCGGCCAGGCGGCGATGGCGAGCCAGCACGTTGGCGAAACCCTCCTCGTCGATCATGCGGAAGGCTTCGGCGAGCCCGGCCAGCAGCGACACCGGCGGGGTGAACGCGCTCTCCATCTTGTCGAGCGCGGCGCTCGCCTTGCGGAAATCCCAGAAGAACCGCCCGCCGTGGCTGCGCTCGATGACCGCCCAGGCCTTGGCGCTGACGCCGACCAGGCCGATGCCGGGCGGGCACATGAGTGCCTTCTGCGACGCTCCGATCACGAGATCCAGATGCCAGCGATCCTGCTCGACCGGCAAGCCTGCCAGACCGCTGACCGAGTCGACGAGCAGCAGAGTCGAGCGGTCCTTCGTCAGTTCGCCGATCGCCGGCAGATCGGCGGTCACGCCCGTCGAGGTCTCGTTGTGCGTGACGCACAGGACAGAGTAGTCGCGCTGCTCGAGCCGTTGGCGGATAACCGCCGGATCCGGCGCCGTGCCCCATTCCACCTCGAGCATGTCGACCGCGCAGCCCAGCGCTCGTGCGATCTGGCCGAAGCGCACGCCGAACTGGCCGTGCGCCACCACCAGCACGGGCGTTCCGGGCGGCGCGGCGTTGGCGAGTGCGGCCTCCATGGCGGCCGTGCCGGAGCCGGCAAACGTCAGCACTTTGCCGCGGGTACCGAAGATCGGACGGATCCGGCTCTGGATCTCGCCGATCAGGGCATGAAACTCCGGGCCATGATGATCGACCACGAGGCCGGCGATCTCGTGACGAACGCGCTCTGGAACAGCCGTCGGGCCGGGCAGCCGAAGCCGGTACGGCAATCCCCTCGTGTCGTTCATGACGGTCGTCTCCATGCCAAAGCGCATGAGGTGCTGGGCGAACCGCCGTCGCATTGACTCATGTCAATTTTGCTTGTTACGGGACGGGTTGGATGCCGTTTGGCTCGTGTGGCCCTTGCGGCCGGTCACGAGGCTTCGACACGAGACGCGGACTGAGGACAGCCATTCGTGGCTGCTCGTGATCATCCTGCGGCATCACGGTCGCGGTCTCCACGTGCTTTCGGGCCATGGCGGATCACTTGGCAACGTCTGCCTCGCCTTCGTCAGAAGACATGGCCGTGTTGTAGCCTGCAGCGCATAAAGGCAGTCATCGAGTGGCAGAAATCTCTATTATTTCTGAGCGCTGATGGCGAATAGTTGCTGGATAGTCGACTTGGCTGCAGGCCATTTCCAGAATCTGCGCGGCGTCGCCGCCGCGGCTGCTGAATCTGCGATGATCTCGCGTCCAGTCAAGAATTGCTCCGACCTGATCGGTCTCGCTGTCGCCTCGGCCCGCTGAAAACCGGGCGCATCACGGGGCCGCTGAGCGCCGGACGGATGGCCAGCAGATAGATGCTCCAGCCCGCCATCCAGAGTATGGCCGCGCCAGCGATGGGGTCGGCCCCCCGCGCAGGCATGAAGGGCGCCAGCACCCGCGCCAAGGTCGCCAGCCAGATCAGCACAAAGGCGACGAGGAGCGCGCGGCCTGCTACCAGCGGCCCGCCTGTTCGGGCCATCGCCGCCCGGCCCGAAACCGCGACAATCATCGTTCCCATCGCACCCATGCTCAGCGCATGGACCGCATCCTTGAGGGAATAGAGATCGGGCCTCACCAGGGCCACTCCGGTCAAGACGAGTCCCGCCGGCAGCCAGACCCAGGCGGCATGCAGCAAGAGCAGCGAAGAATTCTGCCACGCCCGCAGGCTTTGCCAGTCGCGCATTCGCCAAAGCTGGAGCCCTCCCGCGGCGATGAGTCCGGTCCCGCCCCATGCATCAGGAAAGATCACCGCCGACACCGCTGCCAGGACGAGGCTCCCGGAGTACAGCGCGCCATGGCGGCACTCGCTCCGTACCGACAGCGCCGCGTCAATGTCGGGCAAGCTGTTGCGCGTAAAGGCGGGAATCGCACGTCCGCCAACGACACTGATAAGAAAGGCAAACACCAAGACCGTGGCCAGGGGCACCCAGGGCAGGACGCCCGGTTCCTGCAGTTGCCCCACGAATAGTCCATCGAGAACCGTCAGCACTGCCAACGCCAGAACCAGGCTCACCTTGCTCGTCACCCGTGCCGCAACTAGTTCCCGCACCATCACAAGCCCCAGCACGACGAAGTAGCCGACCGCTCCCGCCAGCAACACCGCGATGGGCAGGAAGTCGGCACAGACGAGACTCAGCCGTGCCATCAGCCACAGGCCCACGAGCATCTTGAGTTCCGAAGTGGACACCGGCGGCCGCCCCGTCCAACTGGTCAGCGCTGTCAGCACATAGCCGCCGACAGCCGCGCCCCCGGTCGCGAACAAGAGTTCATGCGCATGCCAAAGGCCCCGAGCAAAGCCAAGCTGGCCGGGCCAGAGCCAGATCGAAGGAACAAGGATTGCCCAGAGTCCCGCGAAAAGGAAAAAGGGCCGATATGCCGCCTGCCAGAGCGGGTGAATGGAGCGACCGGGATCGCCCGGCTCCCGGCCCGGTTGCGACCGAATTGTGGGACGCCTACGGCTTTCTGTTGTCACGCTTGCTGCCGCCCAGGCTTGCCCGGCAATCGATCCATGAACTCGAGCTAGAAGAAAATAATAGCGTTGGCGTCGAGGGTTGGGTGGCGCGGCACGGCAGAAATTTCAATGCTGTCTTGCTCGAAGTCGCCGACGATGAAGATCACAAAGGACCTGGTCCAGGCAACGAAGGGGCGTCCACTGTCAACCGAAGCGAATGTTTGCTCCATCTCTTCCAGCATTGGTTTGGCCTGTTCCCAAGACAGGAGGACGTTCGGTCCTTCGCGGTATTCGGTGTCCGTCGACCTGATTTCGCCGGCAACGAGCACGGCCTCGATCGGCTCACCCAGCTTTGCCGCTAGAGTTTCGGTTTCCTCTGCGATGGTCGGCATGATGCGTCCCGTGCTGAAACAGCCTTTGACCGTGCCAATACGCAAGTGGGCGCTCGACCTGAGCGCATTGCGACGAACAATGCATGATGTTGGCTCGCAAGCCTAGGTCATGGGGCGATCTCGCCGCAGGTCGATCGTCGGTCAGGTTGTCGCAGCGCTGGAGGCCAAGCCGGCGGCATGACGGGCCGATCGTCGCTCTGTTTGAATTGCAATAAGTCTTTGTTGCAGGTAACGGCCAATGGCCCAAGCGCTTGTTGATGCGGATGACGTCACCCGTCCGGCATCGGGGCTTTCCCGGTTTCGTCCATGTCACACGAGCCGCACGCCTTCACGCCCGTGAAAAAAGCCGTTGGACAATGGAACCGGACCAGCGAGACGTTCGACTGACATCCAGGCCTCCTCGGCCGGGCGCCGATCGTCCAGTACGTCGCGGTACAGCTTGGCAAGTTCCACCATATCGATGTGCTGCGGCGAGAGGCGAAAGCGACGGACCCCGGACTGTCTCAGCCGATCGAGTTCACGAAGCAGGCAACCATACGATGATGACAGGGTTTGCACGCCGTTGACGGCCAGGAAATGCTCGCCGTCCAGCGTGTCGACCGGCAGCCCGTCGGGATCCTCGCCACAAGCATAGAGACAGGCATCCTTGCTGCGGCCGTAGGCACGCGCATGGTAGCAACGCGCCGAGACGGCGAGCGGCCAGCGGCCGAAGACCTGCACTTCGATGTCCGGGGCCGGCAGGCCGGCGAGCAGACCGACGGACGCCGCCGGCAGTTCGACCGGCACCGTCACGCGAACGGCGCCGCCCGCCGCCAGCCGGACTGCCGTCGCCCTGTTGTACGTATTGACATAGGGGCCGACCACGTGGGGCTGGCCCGACAGCAGGGCGAGCGCCGCCACGTCGTTCGCCTCGACCAGGAAGTCCTCCATTGCGAGTGCGCCTTCGAGAAGGGTCACATCGCGGTCGTCGACGATCAGCACGGGCGTGGAAAGAACGACT
>JAUXWB010000337.1 GCA_030684475.1 Reyranella sp.
CGTCGATCAGGATGATGCGCTTGTCGCCCTTGCGCACCTCGGGAAGGTAGCGCTGGGCGATCACCGGTTCGCGGCTGCGCTGCGAGAACATCTCCAGCAGGGAATTGAAATTCTCGTCGTCGGGCCGCACCCGGAACACGCCGGCGCCACCGTTGCCGAACAGCGGCTTCAGGATGATGTCCTTGTGCTCGTCGCGGAACTCCCTGAGCGCGCGGGCGTCGGCGGTGATCAGGGTCGGCGGCATCACATTGTCGAAATGCGTGACGAACAGCTTCTCCGGCGCGTTGCGCACGCTGGCCGGATCGTTGACCACCAGCGTCTTGGGATGGATGTGCTGCAGGACATGCGTCGTCGTGATGTAGGACATGTCGAACGGCGGATCCTGGCGCAGCAGCACGACATCGACCTTCGCGAGATCGAGCGTCTCCGTCGCGCCCAGGGTGAAGTGATTGCCCTTCTCGCGCCGAAGCTTCATCGGCTGCGCCCGCGCCAGCACCTTGCGGTCGCGGAAGATCAGGTCCGAGGGCGTGTAGTGCCACAACGCATAGCCGCGCCGTTCGGCCTCGAGCCCCAGGACGAACGTCGAATCGCCGTCGATGTCGATGGTCGACACATGGTCCATCTGGATGGCGACGCTGAGAGTCATGGAAAGTTCCCGGAATGGAGGCGGATGGGGACGAACGCGGGGATCAGTTAAGCCCGCGGCGCAGTTCCTGCAACAGGGCGGTGGCGCGCTGGCGCAGCCCGGCATCGCCCTGGCTGCCGACGACGGCAAGAAACCGCTCGAAGGCGGTGATCGCGGCCCGGCGCTTATCGAGCCGGCTGTTGAGCTGCCCCGCTTCGAACAGCAGCTCCGGCTGGTCGGGCGCGATCGCCAGCATGCGGTCGAGCGATTGCGCGGCGCCCGCCCATTCCTCGCGTTTGACGAGCCGCAGGCGGACGTTGTTTTCCAGCCGCAGCAGGACATCGCGGTCGAACACGGGATCGAAGTGCTCGGGCTTGAGTTCGGCCGTCGGCCCCAGGACCTGGCGCAGGAGCTCGCGCAGATCGGCGGCATCGCGCACGCAGCCGTCATGGAAGGGATCGATGACGTGTCGCGCGCCGTCGATTTCGACGCGGATCAGGAAGTGGCCGGGAAAGCCCAGGCCTTCGGCATGCCAGCCCTGGGACCGGGCGACATGGAGATAGAGGATCGACAGCGCCACCGGCAGGCCCTTGCGGCGCTCGATCACCCGCGCGAGGTCGGCATTCTGCAGGTCGTCGTAGGTCTCGCTGTCGCCGCGGTAGGCGTAGGACTGGGCGATCACCTCGGCCAGCGATTCGGGCGTGGCGCCACGCCGGCGCACCAGATCGGCCACGCCCGCCGACATCGCCGCCACGTGCTGGCGGAGCGGCGAAAGATCCAGGGCGTCGCCGTTCCTGAGCACGCTCAGCGCCAGGGCCGCTTCGAGGAGGTCAAGGCGCTCGCCGTCGCCGGCGCAGAGATCGCGCAGGCGCGTGAGCTTCTTCTGGGTTTCCAACGCGTCGCTCGACACTTCTTACTCCGGGGCGCGCCAGACGTCGGCCAGATGACGCGGCCAGAAACTGCTGACCAGCACCGCGTCGAAGCGCACCGAGCAGGCGGCATGGCGCGGATGCCGCGCGAGGAACAGGCTGGCGGCGCGCGACACGCGGCCGAACTGGCGATTGCCCAACGCATCGACCGCGACCAGGAGGTCGCCGCGCGCCTTGACCTCGACGAAGACCAGCAGGTCGCCGCGTCTCGCCACGATGTCGATCTCGCCCAGCCTGGTCTTGTAGCGCCGCGCCAGGATCGAAAAGCCGGCGAGGCGCAGCCGCCACACGGCGCGCCATTCGGCGGCATGGCCGAGGCGATGCGCCTTTTGCCGGGCCGCCGTGGTCACGACGATGCCTCGCGTTTCAGTTCGAGCGCCCGGGCGTAGACATCCCGGCGTTTCAGGCCGAAGCGCGCCGCCACTTCGGAAGCCGCATCCTTGACCGAGGCGCCGGCCATCGCCGTGCGCAAGGCCCCGTCCAGCACGGCGCCGTCGGGCGCGCCCTCCTCGCCCGGTGGCGCGATCACGATCACGATCTCGCCCTTCACGTCGGGATGGGCGGCGTAGTGCGCGGCAAGCTCGGCAAGGGGCGCGCGGCGGACCTCCTCGAAGAGCTTGGTCAGTTCGCGCGCGACGGCAGCGGGGCGCGGCCCCAGGAGGTCGGCGAGATCGACCAGCGATTCCGGCAGCCGGTGCGGCGCCTCGAAGAACACCAGGGTCGCCGGCATGCCGGCCGCGGCGCCGATGGCCCGGCGCCGGTCGCCTTCGCGGGCCGGCAGGAAGCCGCCGAAATAGAAGCGGTCGGTCGGCAGGCCCGACAGCGCCAGCGCCATCGGCACCGCCGAGGGACCGGGCGCCGAGGTCACGAGATGGCCGCCGGCCAGCGCCGCCTGGACGAGGCGGTAGCCGGGATCGGAGATCAGGGGCATGCCGGCGTCGGACACCAGCGCTACCCGCTTGCCCGCGGCCAGCGCCCGCACGATCCGCGGCTCGGCAATATCCTGCGTGGCATCGCTGTAGGCCACGGTGGGGACCGAAATGCCGTAGTGGCTGGCCAGCTTGGCGAATACGCGCGTGTCCTCGCAGGCGATCAGGTCGGCGGAACGCAAGACATCGATTGCCCGGAACGTGATATCGCGCAAATTGCCGATCGGCGTGGCGACAATATGCAGGCCGGGCGCGAGCGGCGGCGGTTTACGCGGGGCTTGCCCGTCGCTAGCTTGGGACTGTTCTTCTACGTCCATCTGAATCCGCCCGCCGGAGAATGCCCCCGATGCGTACGTCCTTTTTGGCGCTCATGGCCGCGCTCGTCCTGGCCGCAGGCTGCACGGAGCCGCCCAAGACTAGCACGCCGCCCCCGGGCCCAACGACCCCGGCCATGGGTTCGCCCGTCTCGGCGTCGGGCAAGGCCCGCATCGCGCTGCTGCTGCCGCTCAGCGGCGGCGCCGCGCCGATCGGCCAGTCCATGCAGCAGGCCGCCGAAATGGCCCTGTTCGACGCCGGCGCCCGCGACCTCGCACTTTCCGCCTACGACAGCGGTGACAACGCCGCGGCGGCGACCGAGGCCTACAGCAAGGCGCGCACCGCCGGCACCGCCCTGGTGCTGGGCCCGCTGTTCGGCACGTCGGCCACCGCGCTGGCGCCGCTGGTCGCCCAAGGTGGTGCCAATGTCGTGGCCTTTTCCAACGACGAGGCGGCGGCCCAGCCCGGCGTCTGGGTGATGGGCATTGCCGCCCCGCCGCAGGTCCGCCGCGTCGTCGACCATGCGATCGACGCCGGCATCAAGCGCTTCGCCACCTTCGCGCCGCAGACCTCCTATGGCGAGCAGATGGCGCGCACCCTGGAAAGCCATGTCGCCGTGCGCGGCGGCACCGTCGTGGCGACCGAACTCTACGATCCCAACAGCTACGATCTCATGCCCTCGGCCCGCCGGCTCGCCTCCGAGAGCCAGGCCAGGGCTGGGACGACGGCTGGCGGCACGGCTGGCGGCACGGCTGGAGCCACGGCCGGAAGCGGCGGCAAGCTCGCCATCCTGGTGCCGGTGCCGCCGCCGCGCCTCTCCCCGGTGCTCTCCGCGCTGATCGCGGCCGGCCTCGACAAGGACGCGGTGCAGTTCATCGGCACCGGCGTCTGGGACGTCCAGGGGATCGGCGCCGACACGATGCTGCACGGCGCCTGGTATGCCGCGCCCGATCCGGCGCGGCGCGCCGACTTCGAGCGCCGCTTCACCTCGACCTACGGCCGGCCGCCGCATCGCCTCGCCACGCTGGCCTACGACGGCGTCGGGCTGGCCGGCCATCTCGGCCGCGTGAAGCCGGGCGGCGATTTCTCGGCCGAGGCGATCACCAATCCCAACGGCTGGTCGGGCGTCGACGGCATCTTCCGCTTCCTGCCCGACGGCCGCTCGGAACGGGCGCTGGCCGTGATCGAGATCCAGGCCGGGCGCAACGTGGTGGTGAGCCCCGCGCCCGCGACCTTCACGGCACGCCCGGTGAACTGACGGCGATGGTGCTTCCAAAGGCGATCCTGTTCGATCTCGACGACACGCTGATCCGCGCCTACGCCCAGCCCGAGGAGGCGTGGACGCGGCTGCTCAATGTCTTCGCCGCGCATCTCGATGCCCATGACGCCCAATCCATCGACCGCGTGCGCGTGGCCGTGATGGAAGAGGCGCGCGGCGTCTGGAGCGACCAGGCCGAAGCCGCGAAGTGGCGGCTGAACATTCCCGGTGCCCGCCGCCTCTCGGTGCGCCGCGGCCTGGCCAGGCTCGGCCGCGCCGACGACGCACTGGCCGACCGCATCGCCGATGCCTTCACCGAACTCAGGCGCACCGAATACCGGCTCTATCCCGACGCCCACGCCACGGTGGATGCGCTGCGCGACGCCGGCATCCGCCTCGCGCTGGTGACCAACGGCGCCGCCGAAACCCAGCGCGCCAAGATCGAGCGCTTCGAGCTCGCCCACCGCTTCCACCACATCCAGATCGAGGGCGAGTTCGGCCAGGGCAAGCCCGAGCTCGCCGTCTACCGCCACGCGCTGGAGCGGCTGGACGTCGAGCCGGGCGAGGCCTGGATGGTGGGCGACAACTTCGAATGGGAAGTGGTGGCGCCGCAGCAGCTCGGCATGTGCGGCATCTGGTACGACCCGTTCGGCGCCGGCGTGCCGGCTCATGCCGCGGCGCAACCCACCCGCATCATCAAGAGGCTCGCCGAACTGGTGGAATGAACATCTTTTGACGTTCAATCGCGCCGAATCGCGTTTTTTCAAAATCAGCCCCCGTAAAAATGCCCGTAAACCGGGCCTTTTGGACATGCCAGAAAGGACACCGACTGTGCGGCGTTGTCAGAAGTTGTCCTGAGTTGTCATGAGTTGTTCGGCCCGGATGGACCATCGATGGTCGATTTTTCGGACACGAGTTGTCCGGAATCTGCCTGTCCGGAAATTCACGGGGGTGCCCTCCTGCCAAAAACCTCCGGCTTGAGCGTGCGCAGCAGGAACATCAGCAGGCGGTTGTCGTATTCCCGGATCGTGCCCACCCGCCTTCCGTCCCGCCACAGGTCGCGCTCGGTGCCGTCGCTGGCGCGGACGATGGCGGCGTCGAGCAGGGCCCCGGCCGCCATCTCGAGGGCCTTCTCCCAGCCCAGGGCGAATTCGGGATCGACCTTGCGCCTCTGGTAGACGGTGTTGCGGGCGATGCCGGTGCGCTCGGCAGCGAAGCTCACCGAGCCGCTCGCCTCGAGGTGGCGCAGGAAGGTCGCGAGCTTTGCGGGCGTCGGCGAAGCGGCGGTGACGCGGCGGCGGCGGACGATCGGAGACAGGATGGAGGACTTGATGGAAGACATGGGGGCAACTCCCTGGACATGAAAAAGCCCGCCGACGCGCCTTGGGAAAGGACGCGGGCGGGCCGGATGGGCTCGTGGATGGGTTCATCAGGCAGCGGAAGCGCACTCCCGCCAAGATAGTCTTTTTCCTAGCCAAATCCTGTCGAACTTGCAAATCGGCGTTTGCATGGCTGCCATGACATAAGTATGGTTCATCATATCTAAATTTTGCTAACTTTAGGTTAGCTTATTTGAAGGATGTTGAACTATCGTCTGGTTCATAGTTCTGCTAATTTACTAATCATGAGTAAGCCAATCCGACGAAAGCTGAACTGGCTGGAAGAGAAGCTTCCCGAGGGCCTGCTCGTGGATGCGGCCTGGCTCGGCAAGCACGGCTTCTCCACCGCCCTCAGGCGAAAATACATCAAGGCATCCTGGCTGGAGCAGCCCGCGCGCGGCGTCTATCGCAAACCGCGCGGCACCCTCACCTGGCAACAGGTCATCATCTCCCTGCAAACGATCATCCTCAGGGAGGCGATCATCGTCGGCGGACGAACCGCCCTCGAACTGCAGGGCTTCGCGCATTACCTGCAGCAAAGGACCGGCACGATCCATCTCTACAGCGCCAAGCCTTTGCCGACCTGGTTGAACAAGCTGAAGCTCGACGTGCGCTTCGTCCACCACAACAGCCGCAAACTGTTCGACAACGACCCGATCACCTTCGGCCTGAGCAGCCTTCAGTTCGACATCCTCAAGACCACAGGAACGAGCAACGATCTGCTGCAACGCGGACTGACCTTCCAGCCCTGGGGACACTGGGACTGGCCCCTCACCCTCTCGACGCCGGAAAGGGCCGTGCTGGAACTGCTCGATGAGCTGCCCGGGCACGAGAGCTTCCATCAGGTGGACAAGCTGATGGAAGGCCTGACCAATCTCAGCCCCCGTCGCCTCCAGAAGCTCCTGGCCGACTGCCGAAGCGTCAAGGTGAAGCGCCTCTTCTTCTACTTCGCCGACCGGCACAGGCACGCGTGGCTCGCGCAACTGGAGAAGGACCGGCTCGATCTGGGCTCCGGCAAACGCATGCTCGTGAAAGGCGGCAGGCTCGACCCTACCTATCTCATCACCGTTCCGGAGGGGATGGATGGCGTGTGACGCGCAATACCGCCGGCAGGTCGCCCTGCTGCTTCGCGTTTTGCCCCATGTCGCGAAAGAGACGAGTTTCGCCCTGAAAGGCGGAGCCGCGATCAACCTGTTCATCCGCGACATGCCGCGACTCTCGGTGGATATCGATCTCACCTACCTGCCGGTGGCGCCGCGTGCGCAGTCCCTTGCGGCAATCGACGCTGCCATGGAGCGCATGTCCGTCGCGCTCCTGTCCGCCCTTCCGGGCAGCACGATCGCCAGGGCGCGCGTGGAAAACACCATCACCAGGCTGACGGTCCGCGCCGATGGCGTTCAGATCAAGATCGAGGTGACACCGGTCATGCGGGGCACCGTCTACGAGCCTGAAGTGATGACGTCACCGACAAGGTTCAGGACGAATTCGGTTTCTCGGAAATCCAGGTCGTCTCTTTCGCCGATCTTTATGCCGGCAAACTGGTCGCGGCCCTCGATCGCCAGCATCCCCGCGATCTGTTCGACGTACGGGATCTTCTGGCCAATGAAGGGATCGGCGACGACCTGCGACGCGCGTTCGTCGTCTACATGATATCTCACGACAGGCCGATGTTCGAGGTCCTGCGGCCCGTCCTGAAGCCCCTGGACGCCGAGTATGCACGAGGGTTCGACGGAATGACCGAAACACCTGTGGCGCTCGAGGAGCTGGCGCAGACTCGCCTCACGCTCATCGACGAAATCGTCGGGAAAATGCCCCGGGCGCACCGGGACTTCCTGATATCGTTCGAACGCGGTGAGCCGGAATGGTCCTTGCTGGGTCTGGACGCCGTCGCAGACCTGCCCGCCGTCAAGTGGCGTCAGATCAACCTCGATAAACTGACGAAGCCGAAGCGGGCTTCGCTGGTCGCCAGTCTTGAAGACGTCTTGAAGGGTGAGCAACGATCCTAGGCTGCTTGCCATGCCTCATGCGGCCCGGTTCCCACACCGAACTGTTCTGTCTCGACGAGACGACGGCTGGACTATCCGGCCTTCTGCCGGCCCGGGAGCGGCAGGTCGAGTTCGATCCGGTCGTGCACGACCCTGGCGGCTCGCCGGCGGCGATGCGCCGCTGGCCCCGCGCCACCGCCAGCGTGCGGGCCTTCATCTCCTCGTAGCTGGCAATGCCCACGCGCAGTGTCGTCACGGGACCACTCCTCTGTCGCGCAGCACGTCGAACGTCAATCGGCCCGATCTACTCCCGCCAGTCGTCGCCGGGCATGATCCGCCGCATGAACGCGTCGAACAGCGGCACGGTGAAGGCGGTGTCGCCGTGGTTGGGACTCCAGATCATGCCCTTGGCGATGAGCTGGCTGCCCGTGGGGCCAAGGGAGGACACCGCGCGGTCGAGGCCGGCGGACGTCACGTCGACGCCCTGGTCCCGCAGCGGCTTGGTGATGGCAAGCTTTGCCGCGTCGCGCGGCAGGGCACCGATCTCGGGAAACTCGAACATGCGCCCGGCATAGGACTTGGCCTGGCCCATGCGGCCGCGCAGTTGCGGCAGGCCGGCGCCGACCAGCCGGTTACCCTTCCGAAAATGAAGTTCATCTCACCTATCAATGACTTAACGGCGCTTCCGCCCGGGGGCTCAGTTTGGCGCTGAAACACCCGCGGCGGCGGATCGTTCCTTTAGGCCGGGCAGAAAGCTCAAGGAGGCTCCGGCCTCCCGGAGTCGGCCGCCAGCACAATGGCCTGGAGCGGCGCGTCGATTTCGTAGATTAACCCCGACGGTTCGAACTTAACCACCGGAAGGCCGCCGAAATCCTGCGCCGCCGCACTTTCGAGCAACAGCCGGCCAAAGCCCTTGCGGGTCGGCGGGACTACGGGCGGCCCTCCCTGTTCCCGCCACTGGAACCTGAATCGGGCCGCGGCGCCCGCGCCTTCGACCGACCAGGCGATCGCGATCCGGCCTCCTGGGTTGACCAGCGCACCATACTTGACCGCGTTGGTCGCCAGTTCGTGCAAGGCAAGGGTAAAGGTTTGCCCCACCCGGCGGATCAGCATGACATCGGGGCCCCGCACCGTGACGCGGTCGGCGAAGCTTTCGCACTCGAGGCGGACGATCTCAGCCACGGCCGCCCCTTCGAGGCCGCCGGCAAGCTGGGACGATTGGCTCCGCGCCAGCGCCTGGATGCGCTGCGAAAGCAGCTCGCGCTCCTCGGCCAGCGGCCGCTTTCCGGACAGGCTGCGCGACGCAAGCGCCTGGACCACCGCCAGCAGGTTTTTTCCGCGGTGCGCCAGTTCGTTCATCAGAAAACGCTGACGTTCCTCAGCGTTCTTGCGATCGGTAATGTCGTAGAAGCAGTTGACGGCGCCGACGATCTTTCCGCTGTCGTCGGTCAGCGGGCGGATATTGACGACGATCGTCACCCTGGAGCCGTCGGGCCGCTCGACGTGCACTTCCTGGTCGGCTACCGCCGGCACCTTGCCGCTCAGCACATCGGCCATGGGACACTGATCGAGGGGGATACGAGCGCCGGCCGGATCGAACAGCCTGAACGAGCCGCAAAACCGGTCGCCGGGATCATCCAAGACCGGCGCGCGGCCCCACAGCTCGGTTGCGCGACGGTTGAAATTCACGATTAGACCCGAGGCGTCGCTGGAATAGACCCCCACGGGCCCCAGCTCGAACAGGGTGCGATAGCGCTGCTCGCTGGCACGCAACGCCGTCTCGGCTTCCTGGCGCTCGACGATCTCGTTTTGCAACTGGACGTTCAACGAATGGGCGACGTCGGTAAGTTCGTGTTGGCGCACCAGACCCAGGACCAGGGCCTCGTTCATGGCACGCATCTTTTCCTGGACGCTGGCGGGCATCGTTCGATCCCCTACTTCCTGGCCTTCGGTTGAGCGCCGTCCAGTACTCCGCGCACAGCGCGCGCCAGGTCGGCCTTGCGGTAGGGCTTGCGCAGGACGCCAGGCGCCTTTTTGTACTCTGCGCGTACAACGCTACCAGCGAATCCCGACGTCAACAGGACGCGCAAGTCCGGCCAGCGCTCGCGCGCGCGTCGGGCCAACTCGAGGCCATCGATCCGGCCAGGCATCACGATGTCGCTGAACACCAGGTCGAAGCTGCCGGCCTGCTCGTCGAGTAGCGCCAGAGCAGCCTCCCCGTTATCGACTGCGACCGTTGCATAACCCAGGGAGCCGAGCTGTGCTGCTACAACGGCACACATCTCCTCATGGTCTTCAACGAGCAAGATGCGTTCATGGCCGCCCGGCAGGGCCTCCACCTTCGGCGAGTTCACCTGGTCGACGCCGGCGTCGACCGTGCGGGGCAGATAGAGGCGTACGATCGTGCCGGCGCCCGGCGTGCTATCAACGCGAAGAAATCCACCGGACTGGTGCACGAAGCCATGGACCATGCTGAGGCCGAGGCCGGTCCCGTGGCCCGGGCCCTTGGTGGTGAAAAACGGCTCGAAGGCCCGGGCCAGCACCGCTTCGCCCATGCCCGTACCGGTGTCGGCGAACTCGATCTGCACATGGTCGCGGAGCGACGCGCCCTCCTCCGTCGACGTCTCGTCTCTGAGGGAGACGTTGCTGAGCGCAATCGACAGCCTGCCGCCCGCGGGCATGGCGTCGTGCGCGTTGTTGGCAAGGTTGATCACGCAAGAGTCGAGCTGCGCCGCGTCGATCGTGACCGGCCAGAGGTCGTCCGCGACACGGAGATCGACAACAATGTTCTCGCCGATGGTCCTCTTGACCAGATTCGTCACCTCGGCGACATGCTGGCCGACGTCGATCACCCGCGGCGCGAGCGGCTGCCGGCGCGAAAAGGCGAGCAGACTGCGGATCAGCTCGCCGCCGCGCAGCGTGCCGGCAATGGCACCGTCGATCAGCTTCCGCGCCGTCGCATCGACATTCGGCTGTTCGGCCAAAAGGTCGAGGTTTCCAAGGACGACGGCAAGATAGTTGTTGAGATCGTGGGCCAGTCCGCCAGTCAACCGCCCGATCGCCTCCATCTTCTGCGATTCGCGCGCCTGCTCCGCCAGCTTGAGCTGTTTGGTGACATCGCGGGCAATCGACACGAAGCCCTGGCTTTTTGAACGATGTTCGGTGACGTGCAGGACACGGCCATCCGGCTGGACCACTTCCGCGACGGTGCCATCGGCCCGTTTGTGTCGGGCAACGCTGTCGGCGATGAACTGTTGGGCGGACTCGCCCGGCGGCACAGTCACCGCCCCGCAATCGACGAGGACGCGAAAGATCTGCTCGAACGTCTGGCCGATGGCGAAATGGCCGTTGGCGAGCGGGTACTGGTCATAGAGGTGCTGATTGAACAGGACGAGCCGGTCCTCGTGGTCGTAGAGGACAAGCCCATGGTCGAGGCTCTCGATCGCGTCGATCAGGTTGTTGCGCCCGAGCTCACGGGAGCCCTCCAACACGCGGCGTTCGAGGTCGGCATTGAGGTTGCGCAGCCGGGTCTCGCTGGCGCGCAACGCCACCTCGGCCTGGATGCGCTCGTCGATCTCCTTCTGCAGCCGGACGTTCAGCGACTCGGCGGCGTCAGTGAGCTCCTGTTGCCGCAGCGCGGCAAGAACCAACGCCTCGTTCATCGCGAGCATCTTTTCCTGGAGCTGTGCAGGTTCTGGCATGGAACTCTCGCTATCCCTTCGCTTTCGGTTCCGGCGCGGATTCGGTCGCCTGCGCCGGGCGCGGACCGGTGCGCTCCGGGATTCCGGTGATCAGTCCTTCGTATTCCGTGGATCGTGGCCGGATGACGATCACGCCCTTGTCGGTAATGATATATTCGCGGATGTCCTTGCTGTGATTGCCGCCGCGCATCTTGATGACGACCATGATCTTGCGAAGCTGGCCGTCTATTTCGACATAGCGCAGCCGGAGGATGTCATCGGTCAGGAACGAGATCGTGTAGTGGCTGAAGGAGAACTGGGTAAAGGTGTCCTCTACCTCGACCGTGCTGAGAATTGTGACGCCGGCGCCGGTCAAGGCCACGATCATGCGGTAGAGCGATTCGCGGAAGTCCTCGCGGAACCCGGGTGCCAGCGCCATTTCGAGGCTGACCAGCGAATCGATCACCAGCCGCTTGGCGCCAACCCGTTCGACCGCATCAAGGATTTCCTGCATCACTTCATCCACCGATAGATCGAGCGGACGCAGGTAGACGATTTCCAGCTTTCCCTTTTCCTGGAACTTCTTCAAATCAAGGCTGAAGCTGTCGGCGCGGTCGGTATAGCCCTGCGGGCGCTCCTCGAAGATCGCCATGATCCCCGCGTCGCCCTTGCGCAGTCCCGCGGCGATGAACTGCGTGGCCAACGCCGATTTGCCGGTTCCAGAGGGCCCCGCGATGAGCAGGCTGTCGCCTTCGAGCACGCCTCCACCCATCATCTTGTCGAGCTCGGGGATTCCCATGGAAAGCCGGTGACGACGTGACGGCTTGGCGAGATTGGGACGAAAGCCCATTGTCCGCGAGAAGGCCTGCAGCCCGCCATCGTTGATCCGTACCGTATGCAGCCCGGGCACCGAAGCCTGGCCACGCACCTTCAGGATCTGCAGCTTTCTCACGACCGAATTGCGCTCGATCTTCTGGGACAGCCAGAAGATGCCGTCGGCGACGGAGAACAGCGGATTGCCGCGACTTTCGTCCTCGCTGAATTCGCCGACCAGAAAGGTCGTGGTTTGCCAACTGGCCAGAAACTGGGTCAGGCGGTGGACGAAATCCTGTATCGCCAGTTCGCTCTTGCTGGCCATTGCCTTGCGCATAACGGTGCGGAAAGAATCCACAACCACGACGCCCGGCTGGATTGCTGTGACCTGCTTGATGATTTCCGCGAGGATCGCGTCCAGATCCTCCTCCACCACCCGATCGCTCAGATTGATGAAACGGATCGCCTTGCCTATCTTGGCTTCGTCGAAGAACGAGAACTGTTGCTGATGGCGCAGCATCTTGAAGGCGGCTTCGCCAAGGACAGTGAAATACAGCGCGGGACGCTTTGCCGTCGCGTTGGCGAACATGACCTGATGCGCCAACGTGGTCTTGCCGGTGCCCGGCAGGCCGGCGATGACATTGAAGGAATATTCGGGAATGCCGCCGCTCAGAATGTCGTCGAAACCGCGTACGCCTGTCGGCAGTTTGCGAATTGCGACCTTGGCCGACTTGCGCGTTTGGGCCGACTTGCGCATTTCGAGGCTCTTGGGGGTCTTCATTTTCTGCTTCCTTCAGCAAAAGTCGGATTGTCGAGGCGCAGCTTCGGCCACAGCTCCTGTAATAGGCGCAGCGTCAGATCCTCGCCGATGAAAGTTGCCAGCAGTCCGAGCAGATGAGCGAGCAGCGTGATGTCGCCATCGAAGCTCTTGTCCGGGCCAGGTCGCGCCTCACGCTCCGTCCATCCCTGGAGAGCGCCAACGGCATCGACGTGCAGGGCGCGCAGTCCCGGACTTTCGGCGATGGCCAAGGAGAGTGCACGGCTAAGAAGCGCACCGAATCCGACGGTTCCCATGAGGGTCGCGAGGGGCAGGCGCAGTCTCTCGCAGACGAGCAAGGCCGTCGGCTTGGGGGATTTTTGCGACGTCTCCTGTGCGATGAGTCGCTCGGCAAGTTCCCGCATCCTGGGAGTAGCTCTTCGCATTTCAATAGAGCCTTCGTGTTCGCCGCATGGCGAATGCCGGCTGGTACCGCTTTATCCACCATCGACGATCAATGAAGCAGCGATTCGCACCCGCGGACAGTAACGCCGCCATGCAAGCATCGTTGCGCGACTACTCTTGAGCTGCCTTGTCACTAGGCTTGGTTGGATCGCCCGGATGTTCAATTCGGAACACTCCGAGTTGAGCTTATGTCCTGTGCCAGCCATAGCCCGGCGAAGGCGACCAGGGCGAGCAAGGCGAACATTTTCAATGCCGCCTGCCTAAAGCCAAACCGCAACTTTTACAGGCGATAAAAAGTGGACGCGATCAGACGTTGCCGTCTCGCGGACTCTTGCAGCTTGTCGTAGCAGCCTCGACGGCATTCTCGAGTCGTCTCCTTCGCACGAACGTCCTTTGTAATCACCAACAACGGACCTTGACGCCCGACATCGCCCGCAACGGTCAACCTGAAACGACTCCACATCGATTGATGCATCGATGTCTCGTTCAGGACACTCCCCTTCCAATCCGAAGAAGGAACCTGTTGTGACTCGCGGTGTTAGTTGAGCAGCATTCCCGCAGACCGAGGTAGACCAACATGACGACGAACAGGCGTGGCTTCATCGGCGGTGTTTCAGCCGCCGCCCTGGCTTCCACAGCAGGCTCAGCATGGGCCCAAACGAAATCACCTTCCATATACGATCCCGGCGCCACCGACACCGAACTCAGGATCGGGCATTTTTGTCCCTACACCGGCCCAAGCGCCGAATATGGAGCCATCGGCAAGGCCCATGAAGCGTTCTGGAAAAGCGTGAACGACAAGGGCGGCATCAACGGCCGGAAAGTGACGTTCCTGAGCCGGGATGACACCGGCCTTCCGTCGAAGTCGTTGGAAGTCACCCGCGAGCTTGTGGAGCAGGAGAAGGTACTCTGCCTGTTCAACCCTCTCGGTACGGCCGCCAACACGGCCATTCAGCCCTACATGAATGAGAACAAGGTACCGCAACTCTTCGTGGCGAGCGGCTCCTCGAAGTGGGGAAATCCCACGGACTTTCCCTGGACCATGGGCTTCCAACCCGACTACCGCTTCGAAGCTTCTGCCTACGCCAAGCACGCACTTGCCACGGTCAAGGATCCGAAGTTCGGCGTGCTCATGCAGAATGACGAGTACGGCAAGGACTACTACGCGGGCATCCGCGACGTTGTCGGCGAGGACGTCGATGTCATCAAGGTCATGTCCTACGACGTGACCGACGAATCAATCGATTCAAAAATTACCGATCTCAAGGAATTCGGCGCCAACGTTTTCATCAACATTTCGACACCGAAATTCGCTGTGCAGGCCATTCGCAAGGCTGCCGAAATCGATTGGAAGCCTAGGCATTACCTCAACAACGTTTCCTTGTCGAAAGCGGCGGTCATGGAGCCGGCGGGCTTTGAAAACTGCCAGGGCATCATCTCGGGAACATACCTGAAGGATGCGACGAACCGCACTTGGGACAAGGACGCCGAGATGAAGGTCTGGCGAGCGTGGATGTCGAAGTACATGCCGGAGGCAGACACTTCCAATGGCTACTACGTGTTTGCCTATGCCGCGGCCAGCCTGATGAAGGAAACGCTCCGGAAATGCGGCAACGACCTGACCCGCGCCAACGTGATGAAGCAGGCATCGAGCCTTCAGAACGTGCGCGTTCCGATGGTCCTGCCCAAGCTTCTGATCAACACCAGTCCAACCGCTTACTACCCCATCAAGTTCATACAGCTCTCCCAATTCAGCGGACAGGTCTGGAACCCGCTTATCGAGTTCATCAAAAATGCACGTAGCGAGGCCGAGCCGATCGACGAGGCGCGTGCACCCGAACCCGCGTCGCGTTAGAAGGACCCGCCCGAATGGAAATGCTTGCAACAGTTCAGCCTATACCCTCGATACCCTCGAGCGCACCTGAAAATGTCGGGACCAATCGTGACATAAAGCATACGCCGAGGACGCTGCGCTTCTATGGCGACGAGTTCGTCTTCGATACCGTCTCGGGCATGTTCTACGTCGTCAGCGCGACCGCGAGCTTCATTTTCCGTGCGCTCGATGCCGGCACCCCTCTGGATCAATTGGCCGACAAGATGCAACGGCGGTACGGCATTACCCGAGTTCAGGCAGTCCGGGATATTGAACGCCTTTTCGACGACATCGCAGCGATCGAACCGCTGAAGCTTGCGCGCGCGTGATGCCAAGCCTGGCGAAATGCGTCGCGGTGACTGGCCTGCACCGCGGTGAAAATCCGCAATCCGGCGCGCCAGTCGCCGCGAGCCTCAGAGGCCGCTTTCCCGACCTGCGCATCGTCGGCCTATCCTACGACCCGATGGAGAGTGGACACTACAGCCCGCACGACGATCGGCTCGATGCGACGTACCTGGTGCCGTACCCAAAGGCCGGCCCCGAAGCGTTGCTCGACAGGTTGGACACCATAGCCAAAAAGGATCCGATCGACGTTGTGATTCCGTGCCTGGATTCCGAGTTGCCGAATTTCATCAAAATTCGTCCTGAACTGATCAAGCGGGGCATCAGATGCGCCGTACCGACGGCACAGGCGTTCGCGCAACGCAGCAAGGAGAATCTGCAAGCGTTGTGTCGCCGTATCGATGTTCCGACACCTCAGACGCGTGCATCGAACGATCCCGCCAAATTGGCCAGCTTTGTCGCGAAGATCGGCTATCCTGCCTTCCTGAAGGGGCGCTTCTACGAAGCCCACCTCGTGCATTCTCCCCAGGAACTCTACCACGTCTTCAACGAATTGATGACCGTATGGGGCGGTCCGGTGCTCGCGCAGGAGATGACGCGCGGAGAAGAATACAACGTCGCCGGCATCGGCGATGGCAAGGGTGCCATCGTCGGCTCGTGCAGCATTCGCAAGATGCTGCGGACGAGAACGGGCAAAGGATTCGCCGGGGTGGTTGTGGCAGACCCGGCCCTCAACGACCTGGCGAGCCGCATCGTCGACGCGCTGCGCTGGAACGGACCCTTCGAGTTGGAGTTCGTCAAGGCAGCGGGCGGGCGGCACATGTTGTTCGAGATGAATCCGCGATTTCCGGCCTGGATCGGCTTTCCCTCGCAAGTCGGATACAACCTGCCGGCGCGACTACTCGAGCGTCTGCTCGAGGTGAGCCCGTCGCCGCTGCGTGACTGCGTGCCGGGCCAGATGTTCGTTCGCCATAGTATCGACCTGGTTGGAAACATCTCGGACCTGGCCCAGCTCGCCTCTGCAGGCGAGCGCGCAGGCACGACAGTTGTGCCCGAGAGTGTGAGGATGTCATGACCGAGCAATACATGCCCCCGATCGTCAGCGGCGAGCTCGGGCAGGATACGGTGACGGCGGCGGCGGATCGCAATTTCTACACGCGCGGCAAGCGCACCCCGGCACTTCCTGCACTCTCGGAGATCGACGGCGTTTCCGTTTCTTCGCTCGTAAAGGAATTCGGGTCGCCACTGTTCGTCTTTTCGGAGAAAGACGTGCAGGCGAAGGCACGGGAAATGCGCGAGGCGTTCAAGAGCCGCTATCCAAGAACCAGCTTTGCCTGGTCCGTCAAGACCAACTACCTGAACGCGATCTGCCAGATCCTCCGCAACGAAGGCTGGATCGCCGAAGTGGTATCCGACTTCGAATACCGCAAGGCCCGCAAACTTGGTTTTGCAGGCAAAGAGATCGTTTTCAATGGTCCGCACAAGCCAAAAGACATCCTCGAACTGGCGGTGAGCGAAGGCGCTCTGGTCCAGATCGATAACCTGGACGAACTCGGTGCTCTCGAGGAGATAGCCAGGCACGCCGAGGGCCCGATCGAGCTTGGCCTGCGGGTCTGGCTGGATGCAGGCGTCAAGCCCATCTGGTCGAAATTCGGATTTGCCCTGGCCAACGGCGAGGCAGAGCAGGCCGCGGCCCGAGTGATCGCCAACCCCAAATTCAAACTCCATACGCTGCACTGCCATATCGGAACATTCATTCTCGCTCCGGATGCCTATCGCGTCGCCACCCGGAAGCTGGTGGCGCTTCGTGAACAACTCCACATCAAGCACGATCACCTGGTACCGTGCCTGAATCTGGGGGGCGGCTTTCCATCCAGGAGCTTGCTGCACGGAATGTGGGGGCCCCGCGAGAAGGCCGTGCCGCCGATCGATGCCTATGCCGACGCCATCAGCGATGTCCTCAACAAGCTGCCGGCAAAGAAGCGCCCCCTGCTGCGCCTCGAGTCCGGCCGCTCTCTGGTCGATGAAGCCGGCTACCTGCTGACAACGGTCGTCAGCGTGAAGGGCGTCAATCGTTCGACCAGCGCCTCGGGTCTGGTCGCGAGCGGTCACAAGGACAGGCTGATCCTGAGCGACAATTCCAAGGTCGGCTACGTGGTCGACGCCGGCATCAATCTCCTCTACACCGCCGCGTGGTATCAATTCGACGTTCACCCGTCGCAATTCATCGACACACCGCCAATACCGTCCCGGCTGTATGGCCCGCTCTGCATGGCGATTGACGTCATCCGCGACAATGTCGAACTGCCACCGCTGGCGGCAGGCGACGTCCTGACGTTGCATCCGGTTGGCGCCTACAATGTCGTTCAATCGATGCAGTTCATCAGTTATCGGCCCGCGGTCGTGCTGATAGGCGCAAATGGCGTTCCCGAGTTGATCCGAACCCGCGAAACTCTGGAAGACATCGATCGCCCGGAACGACTGCCTGCACATCTGTCGGCGGCATAGTGGGCGCCGTCGACACCGCCAGGGTCCCGACGCCACCGTTCATACAGCCCGATCTACCGGCGGTCGGCGTACCAACTCGCGCAGAGATCGCTCTCTATACGCCGCATGCGTCACCGCTTGTGCTGCCGCCCCTGAAGGGTGGAATCGTCGATGCGCGTGCGGCGGTGACGCGAGTTGTTGCGGTTCTCGGGCCGGCACTCGGCAACATTTTCCTGGTCCCCCAGCCTTGGATCGGAATGCTCCTTTGGCTCGCGATCGCCTCGAACCCGCGTCACGCGGCATTTGGACTATTGGGTCTCGGCGTCGCGTGGGTTGGCATGCGTATTCTCGGAATCGGCGAAGAGCATCGCGCTGGCGGTGGCCTCAAGGCAAACGCATTGCTGACCGCGATCTCGGTCGGCTGGATGACCGCGCCAACAATATACCCGCTGCACATTCAAATCGCGATGGCGGCTGTCGCGGCGGCTGTAGCGTTCGCCGTGACCGCCGCGATCATCCGCGTAATGAAGAAAGCGGATTTTCCGACATTGCTCTGGGGCTATTGTCTCATCGCAGGCACGGTGTTCACGATCTTTCCGGTCGGGACTCTGATGGCCTCGCGAGCGATGACCTGGTGGTGGTTGCCACCCACGACTGAATTGGAATGGGTCGCTGACTTCTTTCGCTCCATTGGTTCTCTGGTGTTCTCGCCGACCCTCGAAACGGGCGTCCTCATCGTATGCGCCATCTTGCTTTGGTCGAGGGTGGCATTCCTGGCCGGCCTGGTCGGCTGGGCAGTCGGCGCGAGCGTCGCCCTCGGTTTCCAGCACCTCGGCGTGACTTATTACTGGCTGCCGGCGGCGCACAACTATTTTATCGCCGGCATGGCGCTCGGATCGGGCTTCATTTTGCCGGCACACAGCAGTCTTCTCCTCGCAGGCCTGGCAGGCGCCGGCGCCTCTCTCATTGCTGTTGCACTCCAGTATTTTTCACCGACCTTTGCTTATCTGCCGATCGCTTCCGGCCTCACGATCTGGGTTGGCATCGGCGTGCTGGCGCTTGCCGGAGACCGCAAGGGAATCTGGCGTAACCGCTCGCCTCGATCGATGCCCGAGGAAGCGTGGTGGCGTGAAGCCTTTTGGTCGAACAGGCTGGGCCGTGCCGAGCCATTTCTCGTCGTCCCCGTGACCGGCATCGTTCGGATCGCACAGGGTTTCGACGGCACGCTGAGCCACTTCGGCAATTATCGCCACGCGCTCGATTTTCAGTGGCCGTCTTCTCGCAACCTGGAGGTCGCCGGCGGTGGCACGATCTGGCAGGCCTCGGTCACGGCTCCCGCGGCAGGCGTCGTCGAGCGCGTACGCGGCGACATCGCAGACAATCCGCTGGGGGTTTGCAACTACGCCGAAAACTGGGGCAACTTCGTGTGCATCCGGCTCGACCAGGGCGGCTATGCTCTTCTCGCCCATCTGCAACAGTCGACCATAGCGGTCAAAGCCGGGACACGAGTCGAGATCGGTACCTACCTGGGGTCGGTCGGCAATTCCGGTCGATCACCGGTGCCTCACCTGCATCTCCAGGTACAGGGCACGCCGGAATTGGGCGCTCCGACGCTGCCGTTTCGGCTGGCCAACTATTTTTCCGGCTCGACTGCACCTCTACTCGAATGGACCGCGGCTGCCGTACCTGCAAAAGGCGCGCTCGTCATGGCCGCAACTCCAAAGCCCGCCGTCCATTCGATCCTCGCGAGCCTTGCGCCGGGATCGGCGATCTGGACCGTCGAATCGCACGGCAAAGTACCGCGATTCTTCCGGGAGCGAGGCTCCGACATCAGTCTCCCGGTAGAGGTGCGATTGAACGAACGGGGGCAGCATTGCTTGCGTTGCCTCGATGGCAGCAGTTTGGTCGTGAGCCTCGATGCGGACGGATGGCGCGCCGTCGAGCAACGTGGAGACTCGCCTTTACTGCGATTGCTGACGTTTGCGTTGCCGTCGATTCCCTACGCGGCAGGCGCGGGCCTGTCGTGGACCGACACGATCCCTGCCATACCGGTCGGACTGGCACGCTGGATCAAGTTGCCGCTGGCACCTTACCGTGACCGACCGTTCCTCCATGCCCGTTCAACGTGCATCGCGGAACCGACCCTGCAGAGCAGCGCGTTGATCATCGAGACCGAGATCGGCCCACGCCACCGGTCGCTTCCGATCAAGATCACGACCCACTTCGAAATGCTGCGGGGCCCGGTGAGCCTGGAAGTGACCTTTGAATCCGGCAAGCTTCTCTATTCCCTCGTCTCGTTCGATCCGGGATCGCCGTTCGCGCACGAGAACGCGACATGAAGAACTCCAAACCGCCTGAATTCTTATCGACCTACAACTGCAGGAGTATCCCATGATTGATAAACAGCGAGTGCCGCGTACGCCGGTCAAGGAAGCCTCTACCTGGGTGCGTGCAAGATCGATCCTCCTCTCGAGTCTCAGCATCGGTATGCTGTCGCTCGGTTCGGCTCACGCCCAGCAGACGCTGACTGATCCGGAGATTCGCGATTTGCTCGTTGGAAAGTCGGCGCTGTTTGCCGACTACAGCGTAGCGACCTATGGTGCTGACGGCAGCTACAACTATGTCGCCGTCAACAACCTCAATTACCGCGGCAGGTACACCATCTCGGGCGGCAAGTTGTGCCTGACGATCAAGCAGGAAGCGAGCCGCTGCGACTCCGTCGGCAAGGATGGATTGGGCACATACTTGCTGACCAGCGGCGGCCTGCCGCTTCGCTTCACTGCCAGGACCGCGGTGGTGGCGCAGACCACGCAGACACTTTGCGATGCATCGATCGCCTACGATGTTCAGCCGGCGGCAGCCAGTACTCCCGAGAACATCCGTGCCTTCTCCGGCACCTGGGTGGGAAAGTGGGATAATGGTCTCTGCGGCGCACTCATCGTCGAGAGTGTCAAAGCCGATGGGGCGGCGAGCCTGATCTATGTCAACGGCTCGTATGGCGGGTCGAATCCCATCAAGGCTGGCAGCACGCGGTTTGCGGGGAGGATCGCCGGCGACACACTCAGTGATGGCGGATTGGTCGCTAACTTCAAGGCCACGATGCGCGGTCCGGACAGACTTTCCATCACACGCGCCGACACCCGTGCCGTAACCACCGCGACTTTCACCCGAAGATAGATGCGGCCGGCGTCGTGCATGCTGGTCGTGAAGACCTCAATTTGAGAGCCTGGACGCCCCTGCGAAACCGCGAGCCCTCTTCAGGTCTTCGGTCAAGTTGTCGTTGAAGAAGGCCCACATCCGATTCTTGCTGTCCGCGGCGGCGGCAGGATCCCCACCGACCGAAAAGCCTGCGTATGTCTGGATTGGTATGTCCAGATCGAAGGAATGTCGAGCTTGCGGATAGACGATGTTACTGAAATTGGCACCGCTTGACCGGACGGCGGAACACTCGCGCGCCGAAACCCAATCGTCCTTTCCGCCACTGAATACCAACACGGGTGACGCGAGCTTCACGTTTCCGTTGAACACGCCGCACCAGGGATAGTAAGCGACCACAGCTCGAAAGGCGGGGGCGCTCGTGCCTGCTCTTGCGGCCTTCATTGCGACGCTGCCACCGTTGCTCTGCCCCATGAGAAATATGTTTCGTGGGTCGACGAAGGGCAGCGTTGCCAGATAGCGTGCTGCATCGAAAGCGTCGGAGGTTCGATAGGCCAGCGCCTGCTGCAGGCGTTCGTTGCTCAAACAGAGCTCTTCGCCGAGACGCCGCGGTCCGAAACTGTCGACGTTGAGGACCACGTAGCCGAGGTTCACGAGGTCGCGGGCATAGCTGCGCAAGGCATTTTGCACCGGGGGTTGCCAGCCACCGCAGCCGTGCATCAATACCACCGCTGGAAAACGACCTGCGCCCGGGGGACGATGGATTTCGGCGTTGAGAAGCACTTGCGCCGCCGTGTAGGGCTGACTGGCTTCGAATTTTGCAAATTCCTGCGCCCCCGCGGGCGCCGAAAGATGCCAAACCGCCGTCGCAGTACCGATCACAAGTGCCAACATTCTACGCATCTGAACTCCCGCCGTTTGAGTAGGCGAGAGTTGGTCTCAAAAGCGAAGGCGGACAATTAAGCCAGCCTTACTAGACCGTTCAGACTAGGCCAGCGCCGCGACACCTAAGTAAAGAGCGAACGCGGTGCGCCGCTCAATCTTCATTCCGACAATGGGCCCGAGTTCGTCTCGCGGGCGCTCCTGAAGTGGATCGTCGATGCGGCGCTGGTTACAGCGCCTGAGGGATCGAGACCGCGCTGATAGATCCCGGCAAGCCCTGGCAGCGCGGCGTGCTGGAGAGCTTCAACAGCAAGTTCCGCGACGAGTGCCTGGGCATGGAGCGGCTCCGGTCTCGCGGCGAGGCCAAGGTCGTCATCGAAGCCTGGCGCAAGCACTTCAATGAGGTACACCCGCAATCGAGCCTCGGATATTTGACGCCGGCAGAGTTCGCCGCAACGCTTCAACACACCAACGCAGCTCCCGCTTCCGCAACGGGGCGGGACGCTGCACGACTTGGGGGCTTCGCGCCCCGGCCCGTTGCAACACCGTCCTTGAAGGGACAATCGAACGACCAGGAGATGCCGGTTCTCTCAACTTAGCCGTGGTCCGAAGAATCAGGGCAGGTCATCTGCCCTCGACTAAGCTGGTGGGATGAGCGTGAAAGCGGCCGGTAGATCCTCCACCACGGCCTTCGCTCGCTCGCCGTACCCGGTTGCCGCCGAAGGCCCCCTTCGCCCAAGCCTACGTCGACCCTGTGATCGGCGTGATCTGCCAAAGGGCGAGCCGCCAGCCATCTGGGCGGCGCCGCCACAGGGCCGCGACGTGGAAGTCGCCGGCGATTTCCCGACCGTCCACCCGCACGGTCTCTGCGCAGGCGTAAGTCAGCACGGCCGTGCCGTGGCCTGCCGCAATCACCTGGTGGTTGGAGGCATCCAGGCGGACCAATGTCAGGCGTGGAAAGAGGTTGTCCAGAACATCCCGCCGGGAAAGCCTGCCGAGCACGTTGATTTCGACGAAGTCGTCATCGAGCAGCGCGGCGAGCGCCTCTCGGTCGCGCCGCAGCCAGGCATCGGTGCGGGCCGCTTCCAAACCGATCAGCGTCTCGACAAGATCGAGTTGGCGTTCGTCCCCCGGGGTTCCTGCCATTTGTTCCCTCTTTCACCGCGCCTTCACGTTATCGGCCCAGCGGCGATGTTTCAGTTCGGTAGGCAATTCCCGCAGGGTGGCACATGCCCAAGGCGTGACGAGCTCATTGAGCTTATCGTGATGGGTCTATTGGCCGACACGCGCTGGTCAATCAAGGTGGAATCTTTCTTCGCCTTTCGTTGCGCTCCCAGTCAGGTTGAGCGGTTCGTCGGAGATCGGCTCTCCTCAGGCCTAAGGCGTTGTCTGCATCTCTTTTTACGCACCTGGAGGCGAAAGCAGACGGCGAAGGCGCTCCAACTTGTGAGTACACGCGCTAGATGTGAGCTCTCAACAGGTTGTCCATCCGGCTGCGGCCGAGGAAGCTGAGGTTGTCGAGCGAGCCCGGCGCCTCCTCGGCGATGATCCGCAACAGCTCGCGGTTGCCCTTCGACAGGATTTTGGCGAAGGACTCCGTCGACGTGAACCACACTTTCGGCTCGCCGACGGCGATGCGCCGCTGGCCCCGCGCCACCGCCAGCGTGCGGGCCTTCTTCTCCTCGTAGCTGGCAATGCCCACGCGCAGCGTCGGGATGGGACCACTCCTCGGTCGCGCAGCACGTCGAGCGTCAATCGGCCCGATCTACTCTCGCCAGTCGTCGCCGGGCATGATCCGCCGCATGAACTCGTCGAACAGCGGCACGGTGAAGGCGGTGTCGCCGTGGTTGGGGCTCCAGATCATGCCCTTGACGATGAGCTGGCTGCGCGTGGGGCCGAGCGAGGACACGGCGCGGTCGAGTTCGGCGGCGATGTCGCCCGAACGGTGCGGACCCGGTCCGAGTTGGGCCATGGCGCGCAAGTACTTCTTCTCGCTCGGTGTCAGGCGGTCAAAGCGCACACGAAAAAAGCTCTCGTCGAGCGCGGCGATGGCGGCGACCGACGCGCTCTCGACATTGCGCTCGCTGATCGGCGAAGCCCCGGCTGCTTCCCACGAATGCTTGCCCCATTCCTGCACGAAATAGGGATAGCCGTGCGTCTCCGTCACGATGCGGTCGAGAGCGGCGGACGTCACGTCGACGCCCTGGTCTCGCAGCGGCTTGGTGATGGCGAGCTTCGCCGCGTCACGCGGCAGGGCACCGATCTCGGGAAACTCGAACATGCGCTCGGCATAGGACTTGGCCTCGCCCATGCGGCCGCGCAGTTGCGGCAGGCCGGCACCGATCAGGATGACGGGAAGCTGGCGCTGCGCCGTCCGGTGCAAGGCAACGATGAGGGCCGCGAGTTCCTCTTCCCGCACGTACTGCAGCTCGTCGATGAAGATGGCGAACGCGGTGCCCGCGGCCTTGGCCGCCTCTCCCGCCGCCGCCAGCAGCGCCTGCAGATCGTGCTCGAGGTCGCCATTGTCCGCGAGCCCCGGTTCGGGATCGAAGTCGAGGCCGACTTCGATGTCGGCGTATTTTATCTTGAGGCTCTTGGCGAAACCCGCGAGCGCGCGCAGCGCGCGCCGCGAAAGCTCCTGCGCCCGCTCGACGCGCGAGAGCCTGAGCAGGGCCTGACGGAGTTGCGGCGCGAGCAGCGCCGGCAGCGAGCGACCCTCCGGCGCCTCCATGCGCAGCGTGTGGATGCCCGTGCTTTCGGCGTCGTCGCGCATGCGGTCGAGCAGCACCGTCTTTCCGACGCCGCGCAGGCCGACCAGCATCATGCTCCGGGCCGGCAGGCCCCGGCGGACCCGCTCGATCGCCACCCGGATCGTTTCGCGCAGCTCGTCGCGGCCCGCCAGTTCAGGCGGCGGGGTCCCGGCCCCGGGGGCAAAAGGGTTGGAGACAGCGTCCATGATTGAAATATAGGGAAATTAGGGAGTTTATCAAGAATCCATAAACTCCCTAATTTCCCTCAAATTGAAAGATTCCTGCTGCGCTGGCAGGCTTGCCGGACCCGCCCGTGTGCAAAATGACGCCATGCCGCTGCAGAACCGCGTGACGCCGTTCGGCGAGATCGTCTCCTCCGAAGCGCGCGGGACCCTGATGGGCAACCGCGGCTGCCTGCACGACGCCCACCGCACCCTCAGCCGTCGCCGCTGGACGACGAGAGCGTGGGTGACCTGCCGGCTGTCGTTCGGCGGGCGGCGCCGGCAACTCATGCGGCCCGGCACCTACACCGAACTGTTCTTTCTCGACGAGGCGACGGCCCTGGCGGCCGGCCACCGCCCCTGCGCCGAATGTCGACGGGAGGCCTTTCGCCGCTTTATCTTCGGCAGGGCGGACGCGGCACCACGAACTCGCGTAGAACGACGACGATCTTGTCCGCCATTTCTACTCGGCTGCCTTCCGTGCCGATTCGGCACCGGGTGGGGCAATCGGCATCCGGGGTGGTGCCGTTCGCCAAACAAGCGCTTCCTCCTCTTTCGTCAGTCCATAGGCTTCGTTGACCATGGCCGACAGCTCGCGTTCCAGGCGCGCCGCATCCCTCAGGCGGTCGGCCATCGGCGCCACCGTATCCGAATGCGCCTTTTTAACGGCCGCCACTTCGGCCACCGTCATCTTGTGTTTCTTTGGCAGGACCTTGCGCAGGGCGTCGGCGAAGGCGTCGGCAGACAGGGCGAAGGGCTCGGATAGTGAGGACAACACCTTCTCAAGACTCCATTCGACCCGCAGCCAGTCCGCTAAGGCCGCGGTTGCCTTATGTCGGTCGCGGTGGATTTCAGCGAGCTTCGCGGTCAGATGGGCCGCGCGATCGGTCTGGCGGGCCTTCGACCGAGCGATTGGCACGCTTTCCATTTTGAAGGTCGCGGGTCTGACTGCTTCGTCCTTCATATGGGGAAAGTGCCGATAGCCGAACCACCAGAGCAGCGGGCTATTGAGCGCCGCTAACAGGAAATCGTCCTCGGACGCGAGCACGTAGCCCATGTTGTTGAGAAACGCTCCGGTGGGTTCGCGGCAATACGATGGAAAGAACTGGATGTCCTGATAGATGATTTTGGGCCGCTCGAAGGCGTCGTAGTAGGCGCAGGGTCGGAGTTCCCACCAGAAACGCCCGTGATCCTCGCGGGCTCTCAGCTTGGACTCAAAGCCCCTCATCCTCTGGTGCAGGACAGGGAACGTCATCTTGAAGATTGCTTCCGCGGCCTTGTCGTCCTTGGCGCCAGCCCACGGCCAAGGGTGGTCCGCGCTGGATTTGAGCACGATCATCCAAAGCTCGGATCGGCGCGATGCCCAGCGCTCGATATCTTCGCCTCGCAGATATCGGTGAAAAACCGAAGCGCAGGCAGGGTCTTGGGAGACGATCTCGTCCCGGGTGGCGGTGTCCACTAGGAACGCCTCGTTGAAACCAGTCTTGAGGCCATACTGCGGGACCGTCCCGGCATACTCCTTCAGCGATGGGTTTTGGGCTTTCAGCCTTTCCAACAAGGACAGGACAGACTTTGGTTCCAACATCCAGCCGTCGGGCGACAGAGCCGTTCGCGGTATTGAGAATTGTAGCCCTTGTACCAAGGTCGAGAGATCGTCCTGAGGCACGCGATTGTCAGGAATGACGGCGGCGGTCACATCGCCCCGAGGCTCCGCGGCTGGGTCGGGCCGGCGCGTGACGAGCACGCACGGAAACACGTCCGCATCCGGAAACAGGTTCTTGTTGTGACCGAAATCGGTGACGCTTTCGATCCAGGTCTGATTTGCGAGGAACGTCCGCAGGGCCTCTCCATAGTCGGACTTGAAGAATTTGTTTGGCAGGACAAACGCGACCCGTCCGCCGGCTCGGACCAAGCGTTGGGCCTGTTCAAGGAAAAAGACCGAAAGGTCCGCCATGCCTTCGTAGGTCTGATAGCGCGCCTTGAGGACGCGCTTGATCGCGCCCAGCGACTCCTGCCGCACCCAGGGCGGATTGCCCACCACCGCGTCGAAACCGCCGCGCGCGTCCATGCCTTTCCACTCGGCCCAAATGCCGGGAAAGGCGGGCTGCCAATGCAGCAGGTGCTGGCGCCGGGCGATGGCCCGCAATTCTTCCAGCAGCGCCGCAACATCCCTCGCAATACTTGGCGTTCCCGTTGGCTTCACTGCTCCGGCGGCAAGTGCGACCGGATCTCCGCACACGCCGTCGAGCCAGGCGTTGATCGTCCGCTTTCGCGTGTCCTCAGCGTCCCTCGCCAGGGCCCGCCTATTGGGTCCGGGAGGTACGGTATCGGCGACCGGCTGCAGCCACAGCAGCGCGTGCCAGCAGTCGAGAAAAGCCCGCAGCGGTGCCGTGGCTTCCTCTACCGCTTCGAAAATCTTTACGCTTTCCTTGATCTGGGAAAGGTCCGCATCCGCGAGGTCTTCGATGCGCGCCATGCCGGCCGCGGCGCCGCGCGCTTTGTCCACCGCTTGGTGCAGCAGCATCGAACCGCGCTTGGCCAGTTGGTCACCCGTGTCCGCGACCCAGGCACCGAACAGCGAATCGCCGTGCCGCAAGTGGTGATCCAGGAATGAGAGGGGCGCGCCCACCGTGAAGCTGTGCAGCCAAAGCGACAGCTTGGCGAGCTCGACCGCGAGCGGGTTGCGATCAACTCCATACACGGCGCGCTTGAGCACCAGCCGCCGCACCAAGTGGCGGTCATCCAGGTGCTCGGGGCGATAGGCCCAGCCGTGCGCCTTGGCCGCACTTTCAATGCTCGACCGTTCGGCTTCGATGCGGTCGGCGAGCGGCGACGTGTAGCCCTCCACCTTGCCGTCAACATCGGCAACGACGGCCGCCTCTTCCATCGCGAGCAGCACGGCATCAGCCAGCCGGTCCACCACCGACACCAGGAAATGTCCCGAGCCCATGGCCGGGTCCGCGATCCGCAAGCCAAGCAAGGCCTCGGCCGGATCGACACTGCGCAACTCGGCCAGACGATCCGCAGCCGGGCGACGGGAACCCTTCAGAGACTGGGCCTTGGCCTGAAACCGGTCGCGCGTGCCTGTGACATGCGGGCCGATGGTGGCGTCCAGGATCAGCCGCACCAGCGAAGGAGGCGTGTAATAGGAGCCGCTCACCTTACGGGCGATGCTGTCTTCGGCGAGCACGACGGCGCCGCTCTTGTCCGCTGCTACGTCGAAGTCGAGCAGGCGTTCATAGATCGCCCCGAGCTGCTGGACCGACAGGTCGCGGTAATTCACACGCAGCTTCTCGTCGCCTTCGATGCGGCGCGATAGCCCGTCGAGAATGCGGGCCAGCGGCTTGTCGGGCAGGGCCACCGTGTGCAGCAGCGGCGCCTCACGCACGTCGAAAAGGCCGCCGTTGTAGGCCGGCAGGCCCATGGCATCGCTGCCCTTGTCCACCGCGTTGAACAAGGTCTTGAGATCGGCCCACCAGAAGGCGTCTGTATCGGACAAGGGCCGCGCCTGATCGATTGCTTCCGCCACCTCGCCGCGCAGTTTAGACAGCGAGCGTGGCCTATAGCCCTTGTGTTCGACCGGAAGCAGGTCGCGGTCTTCGGCGTAGAGCAGGAACAACAGCCGGTACAACAGCACCACGGCCGCCTGCCGCACCGAAGCGGGCCACGCGGGATCCTTGGGCTTGCGCTCGGGGTCGGCCGCGCCAAGGGCTTTCAGGAGCGCAGGATAAACTTCGGCGAACACGGCGCGGGACAACTCGGCCGTGACGCGCTCCTGCCAGGCGCGCCCTTCGTCCATGGCGCGCATCAGGAATGATTGACCGCCAGCGTCCGGCACCAGGGCATCGCGGCGAAAGAACAGCAGGAAGGTCTTGAGTTGGGTTTGCCCTTCAGGGGTGTCGGAGGCTGCCACCAGTGCGGGCACGTCAGCCTCGAGGAAACGATCGGCCATCGAAGCAGCGCCGGCGTAGTAGAGGCGCCATAGGCGGCCGTTGGTCAGCAGGGCCCAGCGTAGCGCGCCGGCTGTGTGCTCTTCGCCCAGCCGCAGATAGCGAAGCGCCTGCGAGGCCGGGGTGCGGCTCACCTTGCCCGAGGCGCGGTCCAATGGCAGGGCCCAAGCCTTGTTTTCATTGACGATGGCCGCCTGTTTCCAACGATCGTAGCCGGCCGGCAGCGAGAGCGCGTGCTTCTGGGCCGCGGTATCCAGAAACAGCAGGGAGTCGGGCACATCATCGCGACGCTTGGCTCCCTTCTGCTGAGGAAGGTGCGACCATCCCAGGGCCGCCAGTATGGGAAAGATCACCAGGGACTCGGTTTCGGCCTCGCCGAGTTTTCCCGATGACGGAACCTTGGTGAGAGCGCCGCGAAGGGCAGCCGCAAGCGCAGACACGTCGGCGTCCAAGGCAGTTTGCCATGCCTCGCTCTGGCGGATGCCTTCGTCCAAGTAGTATCGGCTGAACAGGGCACCTGAAATCATCTCTACCGCCTCAGCAACCTGCAAGTCGACGTCAACCACGCGCCATCGAAGCGCGCGTTGTGCCAGACGAAGCAGTCCTTGCGCCAGACGTCGGCATGTCCGCCGCCGCCGGCCTTGCCGCCCTTCGGCACCGCCTTCTCGAAGGTGAACCACTTGTCCTTGGGGTCCTCGTCGATCGGCTTGCCGATGTCGAGCAGTTCGCAAAGGTCGTTGAAATGGGACTGCGACGCTGAAATCTCGGGCAGCTCGACGCCGCGCCACTTGGCGATGAAATCCTCGGGCGTCATCGGCCCCGCCCGTGTCGTGCTCCCCGCTTCATGGATGCCACTATAGCGTGCTGCGCGCGACGGTCATCCCGAGTTAGGCTGACAGGTGCCGTGCTGTGCGCAGCCGTCGAGTCCTATAGGCCATGCTTGGCGTACATCGCCTTCACGTCGGCATCGCTGGCAAACGCCCCGCGCCTGGCGGCAGCGAGTGCCGCCTCCAGTTCGGCACGTTCCTCGCGGGACAGGCTCGCGGGCGGCGACGGCAGAACTCCGGCGCGTTCCATCAGCGCCAGGACAAGAAGATCCTGATGCTCGGGCGACATCGCGCGCACGGCATCGAGCGCCTGCTTCATCTGCTTGGAAAACCGGCCCATGGGGTCTCCTGTCGGGCGGACGGTGCGATGACGGCACAAGCCGGCGACGGGTTCACGCCCCTCCGGCCGGCCTTGTAAGGGCAGGCAGCCCGACGCTTCGTCAGCGCCTCACTCCGCGGCCACCGCGACCTGTTTCGCCCGGATCGCGGCGATCTTCGCCTGGGCCCGCGCGCGGCGCTCGTCGAACTTCGCCAGCCGCCGTTGCGGGTTCGCCTGCACGACGTTGTCGTCGGATCCCGGGTTCTTCTGCGAGCCGACCCAGCCGTGGGCGGCGATGTCGAAGATGATGCCGTCGAGGTCGGTGTGCTTGATCTCGTAGCCGTTGGGGTTGTCGGTGTCGCCCATGATCCAGGTGGCGCCGGTGTTGC
>JAUXWB010000339.1 GCA_030684475.1 Reyranella sp.
AATGTAGGCGCCGAAGCGGAAGACGACGAGCGCACCCAGGGTAAACCACAGGCGCTTCTTCAGCTCGGTCGCCTTACCGATCGCGCCCCAGTTCAGGTTGGATGCAAGTTGCTCGGCGGCGGATGCCATGGAACCTCACGCACCAAGAGGATCAAGCCGCCGCGGGCTTGGGCGGCAGTCCGGCATTGTCGCCGACCATCCCGATGACGATGTCCATCGGTCGGCCGGCGTCGAGCTTCTCGTCCTCGATCGCCTTTTATAAGGCGGCCGAGATTGACCAGTTGCGAGACCACGGCACGGAGCCCAGCGCAACGCTTCCATCCACGGCCGCATCGTCGACTCTCGCTCGCAGTGACGCCTAGGCCAGCGCTCGACCACGGATAGTGACGCCGAGATCGAAACGAGCGGCGTCAACAGCCACAATCCGACGATTTCGAACCAGCCCCATTCCAGATTGGAAGTCATGGCAAGTTCCAACATCGCTTGTGCTCCCGCGTCTCCTCGTGCGATGGCCCGCATCCTGGCGCAGGCAGGTGGTGTCATCTGACCGATCTCCACAAAGGCGACCACGCAACAACGCACAGAAGCGGGCACCGGGTGCAGCCTCAGCCGATCCCTTCCAGGATGGGAAAGGCATCGAGCAACCAATAGGCGATGGCCGTGAACTGTCCGGTGATCATGGCGACGCCCACCAGCACCAATAGAGCGCCTCCAAGGATTTGCGGGGCGCGCCCCGAGCCGACCGATCACTTTGAGCCGCGCTACCAAGCCGTCCGTGAACAGCGCCGCCAGGACGAAGGGCACGCCAAGGCCAGGAGAGTAGACCGCGGGCAACGAGACGCCTCGCGCGACCGTCGCCGTTGTGGCGCTCATCGTCGGCACGGCGCCCAGACTCGCTCCGATGTACGGCGTCCCACCGCAAGCAAAGATAAGGCCCAGCATATAGGCAAAAGCAGGCCGGCCACCAACAATGGCAGGATGCATGCGGATCTCGCGCTGCAACCAGCGAATATTCGCCAAGCCGAGCACGAAGCATACGCTCAACCCTACCGCCGGCCACCGCCACGCCATGGTGCCGGCCGGCGATATCTCCGCAGCCGAACCGGCTACGTAGGAGATGCAGCCCGGCATGAGCGGCAGGACGCAGGGCGACAGGAACGAGGCAATCCCCGTCACGAATGCGGTCAGCACTCCGATATCGGCGACCTGCATCATGGCGACGGCTTGTTGCGTGCTTTGTCGACGAGACGGCGCAGGGTTGCCGCGTCGGTCGCACCGCGCAGGATCTGGTCGCCGATCACGAAACCCGGCGTGCCCGAGATGCGCAGGGCCTGGGCCAGCCGCAAGTTGCGATCGATCGCCGACTGGATCGCGGCATCCGCCATGTCGACTTTCAGGCGCTCCACGTCGAGTCCGATTTCGGCGGCGACACGTAGGGCACTGGCTTCGTCCGCCACGCCCTTTGCCTGCATGAGCGCCTCGTGGAAGGCGACATAGCGGCCCTGCAGATGGGCGGCCAACGCGGCCTTGGCCGCAAGGACCGAATTCGGGCCGAGAATCGGAAACTCCTTGTAGACGACGCGGAGCTTCGGATCGCCCGCTATAGTTTCCCGCATGGGGCCCATGACCTTGCGGCAATAGGGGCAGTTGTAGTCGAAGAACTCCACCATCGTGACATCACCGGCAGGGTTGCCGCCGACAGGGTTCGCCGGGTCGCGGAAAACCTCGTCGGCCTGCGCCTTCAGCGCCGCCTGCGCTTCACTCTCCTCCGCCGTCCGATTGCGCGCCTCCAACTTTCCGACGGCTTCCATGATCACTTCGGGGTGCTCGAGCAGGTAGTCTCGCACCCGCCGCCCGAACGCATCGGACGCCATCGCCGTCGTCGCGTCCGAACGGCTTCCTCGGAGTCCCGGATCCAACGCGAACCACGCAGCGACGGCGCCGGCCATGAGCAGCGGCGGCACGAGCCACCACACTGATCGCGGAAGCGTTTTACGAATTCCCGGACTCATATCTTTTCTCCTCGCGGCCGAAGAGTGCGCGCAGCCAGTCCCAGAAGCCTTGCTTCCGGGGGTACTCGTCGGGGTCCGTGGGGACGAAGATCAAGCCCTCGGGTGCATTCCAATTCGCCGGCGCTGCGACCTCGTGTTTCGCCATCAATTGGATCGAGTCCAGCACCCGCAGCACGTCATTGAAGTTGCAGCCGGTGCTCATCGGGTAGGTCAACGACATCCTGATCTTCTTGTCAGGGCTGATCAGGAACACCGTGCGCACGGGCGGGTTCTGGGCCGGGGTGCGGCCTTGTGATGTCGTGCTGGCGTCGTCCGGCAGCAGGTCGTCCGGCATCAGGTCGTAGAGCTTGGTGACCTTCAGCTCGGGATCGCCAATCAGCGGGTAATTCACGGCGTGACCCTGGGTCTCCTCGATGTCCTTCGCCCATTTGCTGAGGTCGTCGACGGGATCGACGCTGAGTCCGATGATCTTGCAGTTGCGCTTCTCGAACTCCTGCGTCAGGCGCGCCACGTATCCCAGTGCGGTGGTGCACACCGGCGTGAAGTCCTTGGAATGCGAGAACAGGATCACCCAGCCGTCACCGATCCAGTCGTGGAAGGTGATCCGGCCTCGCGTCGTGTCGGCCGTGAAGTTTGGTGCTTCGTCGTTGACCCTGAGTGGCATGATTTTTTCCTCCAGTTGCTCCGCTACGGTCTGTCGTGCTCCTGGTCGATGCGCTGGCGGATGACGGCGATCATGTCCGGCGCGTCCCATTCGGCGGGACCGACGAGCCGGCCGACCTCGCGGCCCGCGCGGTCGACCAGCAGGGTGGTCGGCAGGCCGACGGCGCCCAGCTCGCGCGCTGCCTTGCCGCTGCTGTCGACGTGCATCTCGAGATGCCTGATGCCGATCTCGCCGTAGAATTTGCGCACGACGTCCAGTCCCTGGCGGTCGATTGACAGGGCGATCACCTGGATATCGGCGCCACCAAGCGCGTTCTGCAGCCGGTCGAGGGTCGGCATCTCCTTGCGGCAGGGCACGCACCATGTCGCCCAGACATTGAGCAACACGACCTTGCCCTTGAAATCCGCGAGAGCGCGGTTGCGGCCCTCGCCGTCCACGAACCGTACGTCGGGCAGCGCCTTCGGCGGATCGACGAGGACGAAGTTCCGCTCCGCCGCGGCGGCAGCCAAGGGCAGCGCGGCCAGCAACAGCAGCAGTAGGAGGAAGGTCCTCCTCATGGCGATTGCCGACCGACGCCGCGGCGCAGACGCTCGATCAGCGGCAGGATCGTGGCGTCGCGAACCTGCTCCGTGAGGGGGCCGGCGTGCTTGTGCATGACGCGCCCGTCGGCGCTCACGACATAGGTCTCGGGCACGCCGTACAGGCCCCATTCGATGCCGACCCGGCCGTCGCGGTCGGCGCCGGTGCGTACGTAGGGATCGCCCAGCATGTTGAGCCAGCGCGCCGCGTCAGGCGGCGCATCCTTGTAGTTGATACCATGGATGGTCGCCGCTCCCGACTGACCCATGGCCATGAGAAGCGGATGCTCAGAGCGGCAAGCCGCGCACCAGGAGGCGAGCATATTCACCGACGAGACTTCGCCCCGGAGATCGGTGCTGGCGAGGCCGAGCATGCGATCCTGCACTGGCGGCAGGCTGAAGTCGGGCGTCGGCCGGCCGATCACGGTCGACGGCAATTCGCGCGGGTCGCCCTTTAGCGCCAATTCGAGCACGGCGGCCAAGTCGACGACGCCGACTGCCGGCGCAACATAGAGGATGTGGCGCCGCCATGCACTGCCGAGCGTCGCTCCGCATGGCGGTTCAATTTGGGCTGTCATCGATCATTCCTTCGCGTAGACGCCAAGCAAGACGGTCGGCAAGAGACCCTGCTCGACGACACGCTGCTTGCCGTGCTTGGCGTCGCCGTCGACCACGTGGACTTGGGGCGACGGTGGTCCCATCTGTTGGCTTGCTTGTGACGGCCTCGAGCCAACGAGGCCCAGCAAGACCGCCCCGGGCCCCGCCGACAACAACGCCCGCCTTCAAAAATTCGATATGATCGGATCCCACAGCCCGATCCCTCCGCAATCACGATAGATGGCGGTGCACCGCGGCGCTGGATGATGGAGAGCCTGCACGAATTCGGGCAACCGCTCTCATACGCGTGCGTGCACTGCTGCCTGGTCAGCCGAGTACGACGCCCAGGATTGCGTCAGTCGAGAGTGCGGGGTCTAGGTGGGTAGGGATCGGGTGGATGCACCCAGCCCACAAGCAACGGCTGCGCCCAAACCGGCTGGTCGAGCCCGTCCGTTCGGATGACCACGGCAAGTGTCGATACCAGCGTGGCAAGGCCTGGCCCCCCGCAAATGGCGAGCAGGCAGTCCGTCGCGTTCATGTCGCGACCGCTCTGGTCGCAGTCTGGGCATTTGCTGTTGTTGTCGGCGGGCGTTGTGGTTGACGTGATCGCCACCCAGGCGGACATCTCTGTGGCCTGGATAGCCGAAACGCTCATGCTCGCGGCAACCACCAGCCCCAAGATCGAGGCGAATGCCCGTCGCAGCCAAGAACAAACCATGTTGTGGATCATCGGGGATTTAGTCCCGGACTGCAAGCCGTGTCCCATCACGGGGCTGTGATCTTACGAACGGTGACCATTACCACCGCAATAGAAAGGACCTCGATTCCTTCACAGAGTGGTACCCCGAGGACGGCGCAAGCGAACGGAACACGCTGCAAGCAATGCGCTCGCCTGCGTTTCGCTTGCTAGGACACGTCAGGAACGGTCGCTTGTGTAGCTATTGCCGTCTTCAAATTGGCGCCCCATGGATCAGGGCATTCCTTGGCTCTCGTCGAGCCTCCGCAACTAAGAATGGGTATTGGAGGTGGGCTTTCTGCCGGGCGTCACAATGCTCGGCCTCTACCTCGACGAACGCTGGGCACTCAATCAGATTGAAATTCAACCCCACTGACGTCTCGCGCCTCGCGGCAGGGTGACCTATAGTGCGGGCATGCCACGCAAGGAACCAAGTCTGCGTCAGCAGTTGATGGAAGCCCGCGCGAACATTCAACGGCAGATTGATCTGCTCCGAAATATTCCGAAACCGTTCCCAATAACCGACGACAGCGTTAACTTCATTGGCGACAACTGCCATTTGATTACCATGCTCAAAGAAACTCTTAAGGAGATCGAGGACAGTTTGGCGAGATTAGGATCAGACGATACTTGAGGGACCAATAAGCATCGCCGATCGATATTGTGAGCAACGCGGCACCTGCCATGGGCATCGCGACAGGATGAGGCCTCCGGCCTTCGGATTTTCCTACGAGGACTTCGAGAAATGCCGCTTGTGACCGGCGGTCGGTCCAGCACCCTCAATCTCTCACGAGAATTGACCCGGCTTTGCTCGGCGGAACTGACCCACTGATTTGAGGTGTGGGCAGCGATCTTTGGCGGGCGGTCAGAAATGGCGCGGCGGGTTGTCGTTGGCCAGGCTTCGAGGCTCTCTGGTGAGCGGAGAGGCATCGATGGTGTGGCGACGATGTACGAGCTGCGGGGGAGAGTTTTCGGTCGCGCGCTCAACAACAACGCGCTGCCGACTGATCTCTTCGCCAGTCTCTCAGCACGTCAAGCTTGAACTCCGCGGATCTCACCGGATGCGTACCTCGCAACGAGCCGTCACGTCGAAACTGACAGCGCAAAAGACATGTACTTGCCGTCACTACCACATAGCGCCTTCAGCTCCGGAGAGGCTCCGGGGAGGCTCCGGCTGCCGGCAATACAGTACGGTTTCTTCCATGTAGAAGACTTTGTCATGCCGGGAAATGGTAAACGATCTACCAAGGCCGCTATCGAACATGACTGTAACAATGCCGTTGCCGATCTCGTACTGCCCGCCATTTTTCCAGAGACCCTCGTATTCGTACCGTCCGTCGGACGAGAACATGAACGTGGCGCCTGCACGCGTAACGCAGACCTTCCCGCTTAGGGCCTGAGTGATCTCTTCGGCTTGAGCCACGACCGCCGGCGCGCTCGCCATTGATGGCGTGACAAAGGTCGCAAGGACGATCACAGCTGCTCCGGCGAAGCCGGCAATGTCGGCACTTCTCATGATCCCCTCCTAGCTTTGTTTCGTCTCCCTGGTCGTTGAATACCAGCAAGGCAACAAACAGATATGCTCAGCGCATCAAAGCAACCGCCGGAGATCTACGAGACAAAGCCACCATATCAGGCGGTCATGCGAACTATACGCAATCCACTACAGCTCCCCTCCCGACCGCCTCCCGCTGGGGCGTCCTCGGAGCATCCTCGGGATTGTCATGTCGATTAAATATATAAGCCGCCCGCTTCAGGGATTCAACACAATCGAAGTGGAATTCTCAACCTTTCAATTACCCACAATTCTCACTCCGACAGTCGCGCCCAACGCTATGTCAGTGAGGCGAGACGTGCCTTGCGATGGAAAACCGAGGTGTTCCACAAGATCCTCAAATCAGGCTGTCGGGCCGAGGAAGCCAAGCTCAGGATCGCTCAGCGCTTGGCCAACCTGATTGCGGTCTATTGCATCCTGAGCTGGCGCGTCTTCTGGATGACGATGCTCAACCGTTCGAGCCCCGCCGCCTCGCTGGAGCTCGACGTTGCCCGAAGCCGCCGAAGCTTCGGCGCCGACAGCTCCAGCTGCGTCACCTCGATCTTGCGCCCCATCATGTCCTCCGCCAGCTACTGCCTCCCGGCGCCAGAGAATCTGACATCGCAACAAATGGGAACTTCCAAATCAAAAGAGAGTCGGGATTAGTGGCGGCTGCTATAACCTTCCCATCGCATGACACCCCTTCTGATCCCCTATCCCGAAATCGACCCGGTGCTGATCCAGCTCGGGCCCTTCGCCATCCGCTGGTATGCGCTGGCCTACATCGCGGGCCTCGTCATCGGCTGGCAGGTCATGCGGCGCGTCTGCGCCCAGCCGCCCAAGATCCTGTCGCCGCTCAAGATCGACGACTTCCTGCTGTGGGCGGCGCTGGGCGTCATCCTGGGCGGCCGCGTGGGCTACGTGCTGTTCTACAAGCCGGGCTTCTATCTCGAGAACCCGCTGGCGGTGTTGA
>JAUXWB010000340.1 GCA_030684475.1 Reyranella sp.
AAGGTGATCGCCTGGCCGTTGATGTTCTCGATCGCCGGCATGGTCCACGGCACCGGGTTCGAGCCGACGCCCAGCGAGATGGCGAGCGGCATCGGCGAGAGCATGTGCGCGGCGTCGTATTCCTTGGCCAGCGACTTGTCGCGGATCACCGCCCAGCCCGCCGTCTTCACCACTTCGACGTCGAGGCCGTGCTTGGAATAGAAGCCCATCGGATGGGCCATGATGATCGGCGTGGCGCAGGTGATCGGGATGAAGCCGACTTTGAGGTTCTTCTTCTCGAGCGCACCACCCCCTGGCGCTCCTTGCGCGAAGGCCTCGCGGGCGGCGGCCAGCGGGAAGACCGACGAGATCGCCGCCAGCGCCGTCGAGGCGCCGACCGTCTTCAGGAACACGCGCCGCTGGGCGTCGACCGGAAAGACCGCCTGGAGGACGGCGGCATCCACCACCCGGTTCCACTGTGCTTCCTCGCCGGCGGGCGTCGCCTCGGCCGTCAGCCGGGCGTGGTCCGCCGCCGCATGATTGCCGCCGCAGCCGCAGCGCCGCCCGAGGAGGGCCTTGGGATCGAACGGGTCCTTGAACATCGACATGCTTCCTCCTCGCGCTTCGGCGCTTGGAGCCCGAAGGAGCAAGGCCCATGCCAAAGATCACAGATATGCGAAAATCGGGGGCAATCCGCAGGTCGAGGCGGCGACTGCCCAGAAACAGGGCATTTACGCCCGATTCGTTATGCGAAATTCTGCGACTCGAATCTTAGCGCTGGGGATTAAATTTATGGAATCGCTGACTCTTTCCCCGATTTCCGCTTCATTTCTTATTGCGCCCCGACTCACCCTTATGGCAGGCTACCGCTTGTGGGTTGTTGGGTGCCCACCACGATATGTCGGCCACCCGCCTCAAGATTGGTTCTCCAAGAACCGCATGGCGGAAATGGTTGGGGAGTGGGTCGATGGCGTTATCGCGACACGAGCGGACCAGACGAAAAGTAGATTTGAACCCGCTCGAGATGATCGAAAGAGTCGTCTCCGACAATGATTGGCCGTTCGACCGCACCTCCGACCGCGAGATCGCCGTCGAAGTCGCCGGCCGCTGGTGCGATTACCGCATGTTCTTCAGCTGGCGCGACGACGTCGAGGCGCTGCACTTCACCTGCGCCTACGATGTCCGCATCCCGGCGGAACGGCACAACGTAATCCACGTCCTGCTGGCGCTGATCAACGAGAAGATGTGGCTGGGCCACTTCGATCTGTGGACCGAGGAAGGCCTGCCGATGTTTCGCCATGCCATCCCGCTGCGCGGCACCTCCGGCCTCATGCCCGACCAGTTGAACGACCTCGTCGAGGTGGCGATCACCGAAAGCGAGCGCTTCTACCCCGCCTTTCAATACGTCGTGTGGGCCGGCAAGACGCCCGCCGACGCGCTTACCGCCTCGATTCTCGAGACGGTCGGCGAAGCCTGACCCGGAAAAGGGACCATCCGACGCCCCCTCTCGCTAAAAACCAATAAACGTCACTGTTCGGATCGTCCCCGCGGCGCCGGCCCCCCAGGCCGGCGCCGCACCCATTCTGGGCTATAAGCTTCCCATCACATGACACCCGTTCTGATCCCCTATCCCGAAATCGACCCGGTGCTGATCCAGCTCGGGCCCTTCGCCATCCGCTGGTATGCGCTGGCCTACATCGCGGGCCTCGTCATCGGCTGGCAGGTCATGCGGCGCGTCTGCGCGGAGCCGCCCAAGATCCTGTCGCCGCTCAAGATCGACGACTTCCTGCTGTGGGCGGCGCTGGGCGTCATCCTGGGCGGCCGCGTGGGCTACGTGCTGTTCTACAAGCCGGGCTTCTATCTCGAGAACCCGCTGGCGGTGTTGA
>JAUXWB010000352.1 GCA_030684475.1 Reyranella sp.
GGAGCCCATCGGCACGCGGCTCATGCTCTCGACGCCACCGCCGATCGCGGCCTGGCTCTGGCCCGACATAACCTGCGCCGCCGCCATGTTGGTGGCTTCGAGGCCCGAGGCGCAGAAGCGGTTGACCTGCACACCCGACACGGTCTCGGCATAGCCCGCCATGACGGCCGCGGTGCGCGCGATATCGGCGCCCTGCTCGCCGATCGGCATGACGCAGCCCAGCACGACATCGTCGACCAGATGGGTATCGAGCTTGTTGCGGTCGCGGATCGCCTGCAGCGCCGTGACGGCCAGGCGCACCGGAGTCACTTCGTGGAGAGAGCCGTCCTTGCGGCCCTTGCCGCGTGGCGTGCGGACGGCGTCGAAAATGTATGCGTCGGTCATGGCAGATCTCCTCGTCTCGGGTCCAAATTCCTAAAGCGTGCGGCCGATCAGCTCTTTCATGATCTCGTTGGTGCCGCCGTAGATTTTCTGCACGCGTGCGTCGGCGTAGAGGCGCGCGATCGGGAATTCCCACATGTAGCCGTAGCCGCCGTGGAACTGCAGGCACTCGTCCACGACCTCGCACTGCAGGTCGGTGGTCCAGTACTTGGCCATGGCGGCGGTGGCGACATCGAGTTCGCCCTTAAGATGCCGTGCGATGCAGTCGTCGATGAACACACGGGCGATGTGGGCCTTGGTCTTGAGTTCCGCCAGCTTGAAGCGGGTGTTCTGGAAATCGATGATCTGCTTGCCGAAGGCCTTGCGCTCTTTCACGTAGGCGATGGTGTGCGTCATCGCGGCCTCGATGGCGGCGATCGCCTGGATGGCGATGACCAGCCGCTCCTGCGGCAGCTGCTGCATCAGCTGCACGAAGCCCATGCCGGGCCCGCCCAGCAGATGGTCGGCCGGCACGCGCACATCCTGGAAGAACAGCTCCGATGTGTCCTGCGCCTTCATGCCGATCTTCTCGAGATTGCGGCCGCGCTTGAAACCCTCGGCCGTGGTCTCGACGGCGATCAGCGACGTGCCTTTCGCCCCCA
>JAUXWB010000221.1 GCA_030684475.1 Reyranella sp.
AGCAGCCAGAAGCCCTGGTCCTGCAGCGCCGTGCCGATGCGGAAGATGTTGTGATAGCTGCCGATCACCCAGAGCGTGCCGCCGGGCTTCAGCGCACGGCGTGCCGCCTTCAGCCAGGCGTTGGTGAACTGGTCGTAGCGCGCAAAATCGGCGAACTTGTCCCAGTCGTCGTCGACCGCATCGACCTTGCTGTGGTCGGGCCGCAGCAGCTCGCCGCCCAATTGAAGATTGTACGGCGGGTCGGCGAAGACCATGTCGACGGAGGCTTCGGGCAGGCCGCGCATCAGTTCGATGCAGTCGCCGACGAGCACGCGATCGAGATTTTCCACAGGCATCTGTGGAAGATGAGTCATCCACCGAGTCCCGGTCAAGAAATTACAATTGATTCAATTGTTTACGCGATCGATCCACAAGATCGAGTCGCGATATCGGTGGGACCCACCAGACCTAGGACGTGTAGCGCGCTTTTGAGTTTGGCCCCACTCGCCACATGCTTTGGCCCCACTCCATGTCCTGTGCGCTTTCCGGTGGATGGGTGGCACAGATGCTCGGCGTGCCGTTCTCGATCGGTCGCCGGACGTTCCCCTTCCGCCCTGTACAAATCCCTGTGGAAGGCGGACCTCGAAGCCCCTTCGACGGGTCGTTGAAGGGCCTTCTCAACTCCCTGCCCCCTACCCTCTACCCCTTACTTGGGCGCTCCACCGGCATACCGGCGCGCGATCCTGGCGACGCCGTCAGCGCGTGGTCCTCAGCGAATCGGTGGCCTTGATGCGCTTCACCATGTCCCTCAGCTTCGGATCGCGCACAAAACGAGCATAGGCCGGCACCAGGGCGTCGGAAAACGACGCCTTGTCGACGTCGGTGATGATCTCTGCCCCCGCTGCCTCCACTGCCTTGCGGGCCATAGGCTCGTACTCGTCATTCAGCGAACGCATGTAGGGCACCGATTCCCGGGCGGCCGCGGCGATGATGAGCCGATCGTCGGCGGGAAGCCTGTCCCAGATCTTCTTCGAGAAGACGAGTACGCTGGGGGCCATGGAGTGCTCGGTCATGCTGTAGAACTTCGCGACCTCGTGGTGACGGGCATACTCGTAGGTCTGAAAGTCGAACTCGGCCGCGTCGACCGCCCCGCTCCTGAGCGAATCGTAGACCCTGCCGAAGGGGATTGCCTTCGGCGTGGCGCCGATCGACTGCAGCAACAGCGAGAGGATGTCCGACGACTGCACGCGGACGCTCATGTCCTTCAGGTCGGCCACGTTCCGGATCGGCTTTTTCGAAGTGTAGAAGGACCGCGGGCCTGTATCGTAGAAGCAGAGGCCGATCAGGCCCTGGGTTTCCAGCG
>JAUXWB010000375.1 GCA_030684475.1 Reyranella sp.
AGCCCGTCCCCACCGAGCACCGATAAGCCTCGGAACGGACGCATCGCGCTACCTGTCACAGGGTGCGCCGGGCTGGTGACATCTGAAGAAGAAACGACGTCGTAAAAAGCCCGTGATTCCGGGCTCGGCCCGGACTCCGGGCAGATGCGTGTCACAACATTTGTCACAACTTGGTGGGACACGCGGGGTGTGACACGCGGTCAGGACAACGGCTCTCCGGCGTGCGGAGAGCTGAAATTCGCTTCGGCAACCTGGATCGTCAGCCCATCATCGTGTCGATGTAGTGCCGGGCGATCTCGCCGGGCGTCGCCTGCCAGGCGTTGCCGAAACGCTCGATGCGGCGCAACGCCTCGTCGAGGTATTTTATGCGGTGCGCCATGCCCATCAGCCAAGGATGGATCGAGAGGTTGAACACTTGGCCGCCCTCGTGGTGCAGCTGCTCGAACGCCTCGCCCACCAGATCGGGATAGCGCGTGGTGCTGATGCGCCGGATCATGAGCTGCTGCACGTCGTCCCATTCCGGCTGGTTGGGCATCGAGACGAACTCTTTGCCGACCTTCATCGGGTAGGGCTGGTCGTCGTTCGGCCAGTCGAGCACATAGTCGAGGCCGGCATCGGCCAGAAGCTGCGGCGTGCGCTGGCTCTCGCCGTAGTCCTGTCCCAGCCAGCCGGTCGGCCGGATGCCCGCGGCCTTTTCGATCGCGGCGATGGAGGCGGCGATTTCGGCCTTCTCCTCGGTCTCGGTCATCTTGGAGGAGATCATGCGGTTGGCCGAATGGCCGTGGGCGATGAACTCGTACTTTCGCCGCTTGAACTGCTCGATCAGGTAGGGATAGCGCTCGGCCGCCAGCGCGTTCACCGCCACGCCGGCGCGGATCTGGTAGCGGTCGAGCACATCGAGCACGCGGAAGATGCCGACCCGGTTGCCGTAGTCGCGCTGCGTCCAGGTGCGGTAGTCGGGCGTGTAGCTGCCGAGTTCACCGACGTGGCGCGGGTCCTTGAGGCTCGTCTCGTCGGGTATCAGCTCCCAGTATTCGAGATGCAGCAGCACGAACCAGCCGACCCGCGCGTTGCGCGGCCAGGTGAGCAACGGCCGTTTCGGATAGGGCGAATAATCGTACCAGGGATTGTCCATCCCGGCGGGCAGCGGTGGCGGGTTCTTGGGAACGGTGCTCATTTTAAGCCTCCTTCCCGAGATGCTGCTGGTAGGGCTTCAGCCCGTTGGCCACGTAGTGGTCGAGGATCTCCTCGGCGGTACAGACCCAGGCGTCCTTGTGCCGGCGGATATAGGCGAGCGCGCGGTCGAGATGTTTCAGGCGATGCGGCGCGCCCATCATGTAGGGATGGAGCGCGATGCACATGACGCGGCCGTTCTCCGGTCCCTCGCGATAGACCGTGTCGAAATGGTCGATGATCATCTGCGCGAATTCCTCGGCCTCGACCGGCTGGCGGTAGATCAGCGCATCGTTGAGATCCATCGTGTAGGGCACATGGATCAGCGGGCCGGCCCGGGTTGCGAGCGGCGTCGGCTGGTCGTCGTGATAGAAGTCGCAGATGTATTCGAGGCCGGCTTCCTTCACGAGGTCGGGCGTGTTGAAGGTGTTGGAAATGGCGGGCGAGAACCAGCCGCGCAGCTTGCGGCCGGTCAGGCGCAGGTGCGTGGCCTTGCTGTGCTCGATGACCGCGCGTTCTTCCTCTTCGCTGTAACCCCAGTGGTAGCGCGTGTTGAGATAGCCGTGGCTCATGTATTCCCACCGCCGGGCCTCCATGGCCTCGAGGATCTCGGGAAACATTTCTATGACCGACATCGAGAGGGAGACCGTGCAGCGCACGCTGTGCTTGTCCAACACCTCGAACATCCGCCACAGGCCGACGCGGTTGCCATAGTCGCGACCGCCGTAGCCCAGCACGTCGGGATGCGGCATGCGCGGCCACGGATTGCGCACGCGGACCTCGGCCGGGATGTATTCGTAGTGCTCGATATTGGGGCAGACCCAGACCGCGACACGCGCGCCGTTGGGCCAGGAAAGCTTCGGGCGCTCGACGACGGGAGAGTAGCTGTAGCGGTGCGGATCCATGCGATCTCTTTCTTTGTTTGGCATGTCGAGTGCATCACGGGTTGCGCCGCACTTCAACGCCCCGCATCCTGTTCGCATGGCGGATAACATTCGCTTCACGCTCAACGACGGCCCGGTCGAGCTTTCCGGCATCTCACCGATGATGACCTTGCTCGACTGGTTGCGCGAGCAGCGCGGGCTGAAAGGCACCAAGGAAGGCTGCGCCGAGGGCGACTGCGGTGCCTGCACCGTGGTGCTGGAGCGCGGCGATGGACGCCGTGAGCCAATCAATGCCTGCATCGCCCTGCTGGGCCAGATCGACGGCCAGTCGGTGCGCACGGTCGAGGGGCTCGTCGGGCCGGACGGTGGCCCGCACGCCGTACAGGTGGCGATGGCCGAGGCCGATGCCACGCAATGCGGTTTCTGCACACCGGGCTTCGTCATGTCGGCCTATGCCTTTGCCGCGGGTGGCGAGAAAGCCGACCTCGACACCATCCACGACGCGCTGGCCGGCAATCTCTGCCGCTGCACCGGCTATCGGCCGATCGTCGAGGCCATGACCAAAGTGGCCGGTTTGCCGGTCGAACCGGTGTCACCACCGCCGGTGCGCACGGGATCCGCCGTGTTCGGAGAGGCCTTCTTTGCTCCGCGCTCTCTGGCCGAGCTGCTGGCGCTGCGGGAAAAACATCCCGAGGCGCTCTTGCTGGCCGGCGCCACCGACCTCGGCCTGCTGGCCAGCCGGTCGCGCACGCCGCCGGCCGCGGTCATTCATGTGGCGCACGTGCCGGAGCTCGCGACGATCGCGCAGGACAAGGAGCAGATCACGATCGGCGCCGCCGCGACCTATGCGGAGGCGATGCCGATCCTGATCGCGGCCTATCCGGCGCTCAAAACCTATCTCGCGCGGCTGGGCTCGCGGCAGATCCGGTCCCTCGGCACGATCGGCGGCAACATCGGCACGGCCTCGCCGATCGGCGACATGCCGCCGGTGCTGCTGGCGCTCGAGGCGAGCCTGAAACTGGTTTCCAGCCGCGGTGCGCGCGATCTGCCGCTGGAGGACTTCTTCCTCGGCTACCGCAAGACGGCGCTCGCCCCCGACGAGGTGATCCAGAGTCTCACGATGCCGAAGCTCTGGCCGGGCGAAGTCTTCTTCTGCGACAAGGTGAGCAAGCGGCGCGACCAGGACATTTCCACGGTCGCCGCGGGCTATCGCCTGCGGATCAAGAATGGTCGCATAGAAGACGTGCGCATCGGCTTCGGCGGCATGGCAGCAACGCCAAAGCGCGCCCGTCACATCGAAGCAGCGTTGCAGAAGGAGGGCTTCGCCGCGGCGGTGGCGGCGGTGCCGAAGGATTTTAAGCCGATCGACGACTGGCGCGGCTCCGCCGCCTATCGCCTGCAGGTCGCCGCCAACCTGCTGCGCCGTCTAGAACTGCGCATCGCCGAGCCCGGGCGCGCGGTCGAAGTCGAGGCGCTGTGAAAGGCGCGATCCACAGCGCGGCGCGCCACGACAGTGCGCTCAAGCACGTCACCGGCCAGGCGCTCTATATCGACGACATGGCGGAGCCGCCGGGGACGCTGCATGGCGCCCTGGTGCTGAGCCCGGTGGCGAGCGGGCGTCTGGTAAAGCTCGATCTTTCGGCGGCCGCCGCCGCACCCGGCGTCGTGGCGACGCTTGTCGCGGCGGACATTCCCGGCCGCAACAGCATTGCCGGCCCCGGCAAGGAGGAGCCGCTGTTTGTCGTGGACCGCGTCGAGTTCGCGGGCCAGCCGGTGGCAATGGTGGTGGCGGACACGATTGATGCCGCGCGCGCCGCCGCCGAACGCGCGGTGATCGAGATCGAGGAGAGCGAGGCGATCCTCGATATCGCAACCGCGCTCGCCCGGCAGGCTTACGTGCAGGCGCCGTCGACGTTGCGGCGTGGCGATCCCGAGGCGGCGTTGAAGACCGCGTCTCATCGGCTCAGCGCCGAATTCAGCGTCGGCGGACAGGAGCATTTCTATCTCGAAGGCCAGGTCGCCTTCGCCCTGCCCGGCGAGGACGGCGACCTCGTCGTGCATTCCTCGACCCAGCATCCGACCGAGGTCCAGCACGTCTGCGCCCAGCTCCTGGGCTGCGACTTCAATCGCGTGACCGCGGTGGTGCGCCGTCTGGGCGGCGGCTTCGGCGGCAAGGAGAGCAACGCCTCGTGGGTGGCGGGCGCGGCGGCGCTGGCGGCACACAAGACCGGCCAGCCGGTGAAACTCCGTCTGCCGCGCGAGATCGACATGATCGCGACCGGCAAGCGCCATCCCTTCCTCTACCGTTACACGGTGGGCTTCGACGATGAGGGCCGCGTGCTGGCGTTGGATGCAATGCTGGCGGCCGACGCCGGTTTCAGCCTCGATCTCACGCCAGGCGTGGTCGCCCGCGCGCTCACCCATACCGACAATGCCTACTGGATCCCGCACTTCCAGGCCGTGGGCTATGCCTGCAAGACCAACAAGCAATCCAACACCGCCTTCCGCGGCTTCGGCGGACCGCAGGGCGTGGTCGTCATGGAGGACGCAATCGACCGCATCGCGCATCATCTCAAGCGCGACGCCAACGAACTGCGCGCGCTCAATTTCTACGGCGCGGGGAGGGACGAGACGCCGTACGGCCAGACGGTCGACGAGAACCACCTCGCGCGCTGCTGGACCGAGGTGAAGCAGGGCGGCGACTTCGAGCGCCGTCGCGCCGAAATAGACGCCTTCAACAAGTCGAGCCCGATTCTGAAGCGCGGCCTGGGACTCTTCCCGCTGAAGTTCGGCATCTCCTTCAACCTGCCCCACATGAACCAGGCCGGCGCCTTGGTGCATGTCTATACCGACGGCTCGATCCGCCTGAACCACGGCGGCACCGAGATGGGGCAGGGGCTGTTCATCAAGGTGGCGCAGGTCGTGGCCGAAGTTTTCAAGGTCGAGGTCGACCGCATCCGGCCGTCGGCCACTTCGACCGCCGAGGTTCCCAACACCTCGCCGACGGCGGCCTCCACCGGCTCCGATCTCAACGGCTGGGCGGCGTGGGAGGCGGCCAATACGATCAAGAGCCGCATGATCGCCTTCGCGTCGGAGCATTTTGGCGCGGCCGAGAGCGAGATCGAATTCGCCGACGGCAACGTGCGGATTGCGAAACCGGGCAGCAACCAGGTGCTGAGCTTCGGCGAACTCGCCCACCTTTGCTGGATGGGCCGCGTCTCGCTGTCGTCGACCGGCTTCTACAAGACACCCAAAATCCACTGGGACGCCGCGGCGATGCGCGGCCGTCCGTTCTTCTATTTCTCCTTTGGCGCGGCGATGGCGGAAGTGGCGATCGATACGCTGACCGGCGAGAGCCGCGTGCTGCGCGCCGATCTGGTGCAGGATTGCGGCGAGTCGCTGAACCCGGCGATCGATCTCGGCCAGATCGAGGGCGCCTTCGTGCAGGGCCAGGGCTGGTTCACCTGCGAGGAGCTGTGGTGGGACGCCAAGGGCCGGCTGCGCACCGTCGGCCCCTCGACCTACAAGATCCCCGGCAGCCGCGATGCGCCGGCGATCTTCAACGTGAAAATGCTCGAGAACGCGCCCTCGCGCGAGGCGACGATCTTCCGCTCCAAGGCGGTGGGCGAGCCGCCGCTCCTGCTGGCGACGGCGGTGTGGACCGCACTCAAGGACGCCATCGCGGCGGCGGGTGATGGCAGGACCGCCGTCCGCCTCGACGCGCCGGCTACGCCCGAGCGCGTGCTCGCTTCCGTGGAGGCCGTGCGAACAGCCGCGCGATGAACTCTTCCAGCACGCGGTCCATTTCCTTGCGCGCTGCCTTCTCGTCCTTCGACTCGGCGATCCACAGCGCGGCCTCGTTGAAGGCGCCGGCCAGCAGGAAGGTCACGGGCTCGACCGCGAGGCCGGGATCGGGCCGCATCGCCAGCACGGCGGCCACGCCCTCGCGCAGGGAGCGCACGCCGTGCGGCGCGTCGATCTCGCGCCAGCGGTGCCAGCCCAGCACGGCGGGCGCATCGATCAGGTAGATGCGCCGCACCGCCGGATCGAGGCAGGCGTCGAGGAAGGCCTGCGTGCCCTCGATCAGGGCGCCCAGCGGATCGGCGCCGACCGGACTGGTGAAGGGCACGGCCATGTCGTCGATGGTGCCGGCGATGCCGCGCGCCACCTCCACCACCACGGCCTCGAACAGGGCGCGCTTGTCCTTGAAGTGATGATAGAGCGCGCCGCGCGTCACCTTGGCCCGCTTCACGATCTCCTCGGTCGCCGCCGCCTCGTAGCCCGATGCGGCGAAGATCGTGCGCGCCTCCTTGAGCAGGGCGGCGCGCGTGGCCGCCAGCCGTTCGGCCTGGGTACGGGGTGGGGTTCGGGGTCTTGACATACATACAACCTGTATCTAAATGTCGATCGACATACAGATTGTATGTAAATCGTCACGAAGGAGAGAGCAATGCAGCTCAGGGACTTCTACACCGTGCTCTGCACCGACGATGTCGCCGGCACCGCCGCTTTCTGGCAGCGTCATTTCGGCTTCCGCCGCGTCTATGACGGCGGCTGGTACGTCCATTTGACCAGCGAGGCCTCGGACAAGGCGCATCTCGCGATCCTCGACTGGCGGCACGAGACCCTCCCCGCGCCGTTCCGCAAGAAAGCCTCCGGCATCCTGGTCAACTTCGAGGTCGACGATGTCGACGTGCTCTATGCCATGGCGCAGGCCGAGGGCCTCAAGATCCATCTCACCCTGCGGGACGAGCCGTTCGGCCAGCGGCACTTCATCACCGAGGATCCCAACGGCATCGCCATCGACGTCATCAAGCCGATCCCGCCCAGCCCGGAGTTCGCCAAGCAGTACGCGCCGGACTCGCTGCCGCGGTGATCGAAAGATAAGGTGTCGCCCGATTTTCTGGATTTTCGGGAGGACGAAATGGACGTACGCATGGACGGCCGCGTGGCCGTGATCACCGGTGCCAGCACCGGTCTCGGCCTGGCGATGGCCAAGGAATTCGCGGCGTCGGGTGGTTCGGTGGCGCTGCTTGCGCGCAAGGCCGATGCCCTCGCCGCGGCCAAGGCCGAGGTCGCCAAGGCCGCCGGCAAGGCCAACACCAAGATCGAGGCCTATTCCTGCGACGTCTCCAAGGCCCAGCCGATCGCCGACACCATCAAGAAGGTGGTGGCCGATTTCGGCAAGGTCGACATCCTGGTGAACAACGCCGGTATCAGCCACGCCAAGCCCTTCGACACCGTGACCGACGAGGACTGGCAGGGCGATCTCGACCTGAAACTGTTCGCCGCCATCCGCCTGGCGCGGCTCGTCCTGCCCGGCATGCGCGAGCGCAAGTGGGGCCGCATCGTCAATGTGCTCAACATCGGTGCCAAGGCGCCCGGCGCCGACTCGACGCCGACCAGCGTCAGCCGCGCCGCCGGCCTCGCCCTCACCAAGGCGCTCTCCAAGGAGAACGCCGAGCACGGCGTGCTGGTGAACGCCATGCTGGTCGGCCTGATCGACAGCGACCAGTGGGTGCGCCGCCACAAGGCGGCGAACGACCGCAAGACCTACCAGCAGTTCATCGACGCCATGGCCAAAGGCCGCATTCCGCTTGGCCGCATGGGCAAGGCCGAGGAATTCGCCCGCATGGCCTGCTTCCTCTGCTCGGACGCGGGCTCGTTCATCACCGGCGTCGCCATCAACGTCGACGGCGGCGCCAGCCCGGTCGTCTGAGGCGCATTCCGCCGTGATAGACCCCCTCATCCTGAAGAGCACCGCGTAGCGGTGCGTCTCGAAGGATGGGGACCAGTCGTGTTGTTGCCCACCCTTCGAGACGGCTGCTTCGCAGCCTCCTCAGGGTGAGGCGAGTCTAAGTCTGCCAGGAAGATTCTGGGGGCTACGGAACTTCAGGCTTCAATTCGGTCGATGAAATCCAGAATGTCTCGAAGCAGATCGACCGAATGATCATGCCGCATAGCGCACTTCGTGAAGCACACGCGACCGCAGGCGAGGCTTCAAGGCTTGTGGCGTTGTAAGGTCGACCGGCCGGCCCAAAATTTCGGCAAGGCGATCCCGAAGGGCTGCAAATTCGTAGAGATCCGGGGCCCGGTCAAATTCAACAAGGACGTCCACGTCGCTCTCCGGGCCCGCTTCTCCGCGGGCGACCGACCCGTAGACGCCAAGCCGTCGGACACCGGCACGTGAGAACTCCGCACGGTGTGCTGCTATCCGGGTGAAGAATTCGTCTCGCGTCATGGCACTGCCTCGACGGAAGCATAGCGCGGGCGCGCTGATCAGGACAGCGGCAGTCAGCGGCCGCGGCCCGGCGGTGCGACGTTCCAGTCGTGCCTGAGTTCCTCGAGGTCGCGCTCGATCCAGTCCCAGGCGCTCCAGTCGGGCGCGAAGAGGTCGACCGTCATGTCGCGGCCGCGCGCCCAGGCATGCCAGAACTCGTCGGGATCGAAGCCGCCGCGCGCCGGCGTCGCCACCTCGTTGAACTTCACGCCCAGATGGCCGTTGAAGATGACGGGCAGGATGTGGCCCGCCATGGGATTGATGGGATGCATGGCGGCGGTGAAGGTCGAGACCAGGATCTCGCCGCGATAGCTGGTGTCGTAGCCCGAGATCACGTGCGTTGCGTCATGTGGCGTGGCGAAGCCGGCATTGAGCGCGCCCGGATCGCCGGGGAACGGGTAGCCGTTCTTCTTGTCGAAGTCCCACAGCGCCTTGCCGAAGGTGTTTTGCGGCAGCTTGCCCAGCGCCTCGTAGCGCGCGACCAGCGCGGGATCCGCCTTGTCGCCCTTGTAGGGCAGGATCCATTCCGCCGGAGCGGGCCTGTTGCCCCACGCTTCGCTGACGACGCTCTCGGCGTTGCGCATCGTCATGTCGGCGATCACCCAGTCCATGTGGCCGGACGCCGCCTCGACCATCTCGGTGAGGTAGTTCGCCTCGACGTCGAGTGCGCGGGCATAGGTCAGCACACGGGCGAGCTTGTCGGTATCGAGGACGCCGTCGACCATCACCATGATGGCGAGGTATTTCACCGCTTCGGCCGCCAGCTCGCGGTCCTTCAGGATCGCCACCAGGTCGGCGGGTTCGGCCGCCGGCAAGGTGCTGATGTCGGTGAGGTCGGGCCGGCGCAAGAGATAATGACCGGCGGCCAGGATGCTCGCCGTGTCGGCGTGGCTGATCGCATGACCGCCGGCCAGCGCCACCTGGCGCATGGCGCCCAGGATGGCGTCGCTCTCGCGATGGCTGACTTGGCGCATCGCACTCAGCGCAGCGGTTCGAGGATGCTCACGTAGTTGGCGACGGCCGCTCCGCCCATGTTGAACACGCCGCCGATCTTCGCCTTGGGCAGCTGCATCCCTGCGGGCGCGCTGCCCGAGAGCTGCATCGCCGACATCACATGCATGGAAACGCCTGTCGCCCCCACCGGATGGCCCTTGGCTTTTAGGCCGCCCGAGACATTGACCGGCAGCTTGCCGTCGCGCTCGACCCAGCCTTCGAGGATCGCGCGCTCGCCTTCGCCCGGGGCGGTGAGGCCCATCGCCTCGTATTCGATCAGCTCGGCCGAGGTGAAGCAGTCGTGGCTTTCGACGAACGAGAGATCGAGCAGGTCGAGCTTGGCCGAGGCCAGCGCCCGCTTCCACGCGAGCTGCGGGCCCTCGAACTTGATGATGTCGCGCTTGCTCATCGGCAGGAAGTCGTTGACGTGCTCGGTCGCCCGGAAGGCGATGGCGTGTTTGAGGCCGAGCGCGGTCTGCACGTCGGCCAGCACCACGGCGGCGGCACCGTCGGTGACGGGCGAGCAGTCGGTGCGCTTCAAGGGGCCGGCCACGAACGGGTTCTTGTCCGAGGGCGTGCGGCAGAAGTCGTAGGCGAACTCCTTCTGGAAGTGCGCGTAGGGATTCTTCGACCCGTTCTTGTGCGCCTTCACGGCAATCCGGGCGAGGGCGTCAGACTTGTCGCCATAGCGCTGGAAGTAGGCCGAGGTGATCTTGCCGAAGATGCCGGCGAAGCCCGCCTCGATGTTGGCCTCCTCGGCCACGTAACTTGCCTTGATCAGCACCTCGCCCGCCTGCGCGCTGTTGAGCTCGGTCATCTTCTCGACGCCGACCACCAGCACGAAGCGCGCCTTGCCGGCGGCCAGCGTGTTCAGCCCCATGTGGATGGCGGCCGAGCCGGTGGCGCAGGCGTTCTCGACCCGGGTCGAGGGCTTGAAACGGAGATCGGGGTGGGCCTGGAGCGCGAGCGAGGAGTGGAATTCCTGGCGCACGAAGCCGCCGTTCATGTTGCCGACGTAGATCACGTCGACGTCCTTGGGTTCGATGCCGGCATGGGCGATGGCCTCGGTGGCAGCCTTCACCACCAGCGATTCGCTGGTCTCGCCGTCCAGTTTGCCGAACTTGCCATGGGACCATCCGACGATGCAGGCCGTCATTGCCAATCTCCTTGATTTGGCGTGAATTTAGGGCGTCGCGGGAACGGCGCAAGTCCGCCTCAATTCGGCCCCCCGCGTGGCGTCTGTTAGGATGGCACCAATCCCCGAGGAGCCTCCCGAGGAACCATGTCCGACCCCGCATCGCCAGAACGCCCTAGCCAGGAACGGTCGCAGCCGCGCTGGCCGCTGATCCTGGGCAGCCTCGTCGGTGGCTTCCTGCTGGTGGCCGTCGGCCTCGGCCTCGGCTGGTACCTGTTCTACCGCCCGATCGTGAACGTGGCGGTCCAGCTTCCCGCGCCGCCGGCGCCGCCCGCCCCGCCGGGCCCGGACGCGGCGCAGGTCAAAGCGCTGGAAGACCAGATCGAGACGCAGAAGACCGCCAACAAGCAGATCGAGGATCAGATCGCAGTGTTGAAAGAGCGGCTGCGCGCCGATGTCTGCACGGTGAAGGACCCGCAGGGTAAACCGCCTGTGCCCGCCGGCCAGAAGCTCTAGCGGCAAAAGAATCGTTGCTCAATACAAGGCGTAGCTTCAATCTCCCCTGAGTACTCAAGGAAGAGTATGGGCGGGGGAGCGTGAAGCAGGCTGTCGACAAATTGCTTCGGGTCGCGATGACCGTCGGCGCCGTGCTTATCGTCGGCGCCTGCGATCTCCGCCGGTCCGCCGTCCTCGACCCCAAGGGGCCGATCGCGCTGGCTCAGCGCGACCTGCTGTTCGACGCCTTCTTCGTGATGATGCTGGTCGTCGTGCCGGTCATCGTGCTCACCCTGGTGTTCGCGTGGCGGTATCGCGCCTCCAACACCGCGGCCGTCTACCGGCCCAAATGGGCGGAATCGGCGCGGGTCGACGCCTTCGTCTGGCTGGTGCCGGCGCTGATCGTGATCGCGGTCGGCGTGCTGGTGTGGCGCAGCACCCACAAGCTCGACCCCTACCGGCCGATCGACGCTGCCGTGCCGCCGCTCGAGGTCCAGGTGGTGGCGCAGGACTGGAAGTGGCTGTTCATCTATCCCGAGCAGGGCATCGCCGTGGTCAACCAGCTCGCCTTTCCCAGCGGCCGGCCGGTCAGCCTGCGGATCACCTCGGATACGGTGATGAACTCCTTCTATGTGCCGCAGCTCGCCGGCCAGATCTACGCCATGGCCGGCATGCAGACGCGCCTGCATCTCCTGGCCGACCAGCCGGGCAAGTTCGTCGGTCGCAACAGCATGTACAGCGGCGACGGTTTCTCCAACCAGCATTTCGAGGTGGTCGCCATGACCCAGGCCGACTTCGACGCCTGGGTGGCCAAGGCCAAGCAGGCGCCGGCCAAGCTGGACGCGACGACCTATACCGCGCTCGCGGCCAAGAGCCAGCTCAATCCCATCACCTATTATTCGGCGGTCGAGCCCAGGCTCTTCGACTCGATCATCGCCAAATACACCCACGCCCACCACGCGCCAGCCGCCGGCACGCCCGCCGGCACCGCGCCGCGGAGATAGACCGATGTTCGGCAGACTGACGATCGAGGCATTGCCGCTCTACAGCGCGGTCGCGGCGGGCGGGGCGGCGGTCACGGTGGGCGGCGCGCTGCTGGTGGCCATCGTCATCACCTGGCTGGGCGCCTGGCGCTACCTCTGGACTGAATGGCTGACCAGCGTCGATCACAAGCGGATCGGTGTCATGTACATCGTCCTGGCGCTGATCATGCTGCTGCGCGGTTTCGTCGACGCCATCATGATGCGGACCCAGCAGGCCATGGCGCTCAATTCCGGCGGCTACCTGCCGCCCGAGCACTTCGACCAGATCTTCAGCTCGCACGGCACCATCATGATCTTCTTCATGGCGATGCCCTTCATGACCGGACTGATCAACATCATCGTGCCGCTGCAGATCGGCACCCGCGACGTCGCCTTCCCGTTCCTGAATTCGCTCAGCCTGTGGCTGACCGCGGCCGGTGCCGGCCTCGTCCTGGTGTCGCTGGTGATCGGCAAGTTCTCGACCGCGGGCTGGACCGGCTATCCGCCGTACTCCGGTGTCGAGGCCAACCCCGGCGTCGGCGTCGACTACTGGATCTGGGCCATCCTGATCAGCGGCGTCGGCTCGACGCTTTCCGGCATCAACTTCGTCGTCACGATTCTCAAACGCCGCGCGCCGGGCTTGACCCTGATGCGCATGACGCCCTTCACCTGGACGGCGCTCTGCGCTTCCGTGCTGATGACCTTCGCCTTTCCCGCCCTCACCGTGGCCTGCGGCCTGCTGGCGCTCGACCGCCTGTTCGGCATGCACTTCTTCACCAATGCCCACGGCGGCAACATGATGAATTACCCCAACCTGTTCTGGATCTGGGGCCATCCGGAAGTCTACATCCTGATCCTGCCGGCCTTCGGCATCTTCTCCGAGGTCGTGTCGACCTTCTCGAAGAAACGCCTGTTCGGCTACGAATCGCTGGTCTACGCCACGGCGGCGATCGCCATTCTGTCGTTCACCGTCTGGCTGCACCATTTCTTCACCATGGGTTCCAGCCCCAACGTCAACGCCTTCTTCGGCATCACCACCATGATCATCGCCGTGCCGACCGGGGTGAAGGTGTTCAACTGGCTACTCACCATGTACCGCGGCCGCATCGAGTTCCATCCGTCGATGATGTGGACCATCGGCTTCATGGTGACCTTCGTGATCGGCGGCATGACCGGCGTGCTGCTGGCCATCCCGTCGGCCGATTTCCTGATGCACAACACGACCTTCCTGGTCGCGCACTTCCACAACATGATCATTCCCGGCGTGCTGTTCGGCTACCTCGCCGGCTACATGTACTGGTTCCCCAAGGCCTTCGGCTTCGCGCTCGACCGCAAGTGGGGGCTGGCGTCGTTCTGGTGCTGGATGATCGGCTTCTATCTCGCGTTCATGCCGCTCTACCTCCTGGGCTTCAAGGGCATGCCGCGCCGCATGGAGCAGTACAACGATCCTTCCTGGCAGCCCTACCTGATGGTGGCCGCTTCGGGCGCCGCCCTGATCCTGGTCGGCATCGCCTGCATGGTGATGCAGCTCTACGTGAGCATACGCGACCGGCGGAAGACGGCCGACGTCACCGGCGATCCGTTCGACGGCCGCACGCTCGAATGGGCGACGTCCTCGCCGCCGCCGGCCTACAATTTCGCCGTGCTGCCCGAGATCCGCGATCGCGAGCCCTTCCTCGACATGAAGGAGCGCGGTGTGGCCTATCAGCGGCCGGCGGTCTACGAAGACATCCACATGCCGAAGAATTCGATGGTCGGCGTCGCCATGGGCGCCTTCGCCTTCGTGCTGGGCTTCGCCATCATCTGGCATATCTGGTGGCTGGTGGCCGCCTGCGGCCTCGCCATGTGGGTCGCCATGATCGCGCGCTCCTCCGATGACGACTCCGAGTTCAGGATCTCCGCCGCCGAGGTGAAGCAGATCGAGGACGCGCGCTTCCGTGCCCTCGCCAGCCAGACGACGGGCCGGACATGAGCACGGCCGTCGCCACCCACGAAAGCGAAGCCACCACCGCCCACGAGCAGCGGGCCTTCGGCTTCTGGCTCTACCTGATGGGCGATGCCATCATCTTCGCGCTGCTGTTCGCGACCTACGTCATCATGGTCAACAACACCGCCGGCGGTCCCGCCGGCAAGGATCTGTTCGACCTCACGAACGCCGGGATCGAGACCGCGCTGTTGCTGGTCAGCAGCACCACCTTCGGCTTTGCCTCGCTCTCGGCAAAGACCGGCAACCGTGGCTCGGTGATTGGCTGGCTGCTCGTCACCTTCGTGCTGGGCGCGGGCTTCGTGTTCCTCGAGATCCGCGAATTCGCCGGCATGATCGCCATCGGCGCCGGCCCCGACCGCAGCGGCTTTCTCTCCGCCTTCTTCACCCTGGTCGGCACCCACGGCCTGCATGTCAGCGTCGGCCTCACCTGGATCCTGATCATGTGCGGCCAGGTGATGCTGAAGGGCCTGTCGGTGCCCGTGACCTCGCGTCTGTTCCGCCTCGGCCTGTTCTGGCACTTCCTCGACATCGCCTGGGTCGGCATCTTCTCGATCGTCTATCTGCCGGGGTTGCTGTGATGGAAAGCCACGGTCTGCGCTCCTACCTGATCGGCTTCGTGCTCGCCGTCGTGCTGACGGCCATTCCCTTCTACGTGGTGATCACCCACGCCCTGCCGCCCGATCGCACGCTGCTGGTGATCGGCGCCGCCGCGGTGCTGCAGATCCTGGTCCATCTCAGGTTCTTCCTGCACCTCAACTTCACCTCGACGCCCAAGGAAAACCTGCTCGCCATCGTCTTCACCGCCGTGCTGATCTTCATCATGGTGGGCGGCAGCTTCTGGATCATGTTCGACCTGCACACGCGGATGGCGGTCTAGGGCCGAGCGACCCAGCGTCGTTCGGGACCGGGTCTTCATGCTCTCACCCGTGTCCGATGATCGGGCTCGGCTCTGCCAGCACTCGCGGAACCGAAAATATAGTTGCAAGTTCAGCAGATTTTGGGCTATATTTTCGTTATCGTCGCCACGAGCTTGTCCGTGCGGCCGCCCGGCCCCTTGCCTGGAGCGGCCCTTTTTGTGCCCCGGTCGTGCCCGGTTCGTGATTGGGCGCGCACACGGTTGGGAGACACGCAGGGGTGACAGATCCTGTGTTCCATTTCGGCGTCCAAGTGCCTGTGTTGCATCGGCTTTCGGCTCGGCGGCACGCACCGGGGCGGCGGGCCGTGTCCACTCGTGTCCATTGATCAGGCCGGCGGCGCGAGACGCGTCCGAAGGGTGCGGAAGGTCGGAATTTTGAACACCTCCGACGATCGGGCCCATGCCGACAGGAGGTCGGCGCTGTGCCGCAAGGGGCGGCCAAGCCGTTGAACGCGCTGGGAGAATCGGCGGCAGCGGCACAGGCTGCGGCACGCCTGGCGGGCCTTTGCGACACACATCGTGTGCCGCTGGTGCAGTCCCGGCTACTTCGGCAGGGCGTCCAGCGCCTTCTTGGCGTCGGCGTCGTTCTGGGCGGCGGCCTGCTCCAGCCAGGTCCTGGCCTTGGCGGTGTCGGCGGCGAGGCCGGCGCCACCCTTGGCGAGGAGGAGGCCGAGCTTGCGCTGCGCTTCGGCCACACCGGCCAGCGCCGCGCGCTCGTACCAGTCGGCGGCGCGGGCGCCCTCGGGTGTGAAGCCGCCGCGGGCGGGCCGGACCAGCGGATCGTAGAAGGTGCCGAGCTCGAGTTGGGCCGCGGCGTTGCCGGCCTCGGCGGCGCGGCGGAACACCAGGAAGGCGGCGGCCGTGTCGTCCGCCTTCAGGAAGTCGCGGCCCTTGGCCAGCATCGCCTCGGGCGTCGGCGCGGGCTTGGTCGCGAGATACTCGGCCACCGTGTCGCGCACGGATGTCTTCGGCGGCTCGGTGGCCGGGGGCGAGGCGGGGGGCGGCGTGGCGGGCGGCGCGGTCGCCACGACATCCTGCGGATTGAGCTTGAAGTAATCGTAGGCGGCATAGCCGGCGCCGCCGACGATGAGGAGCGCGATCAGTACGATCGCCCAGTTGGGCAGGCCGGAGCGCGGTGGGGTGGCGGGTTCGGGATCGCGCGCCGCGCGCAACTCCGGCACGGGCTGCGGCGGCGGCTCGAAGGGCGGAGACGGCGGCTCGGGCGCCGGTTCGGCCGGCTCCATGCGGCGCAGCCGCACCGTGTCGTCGTAGGTGCCGCTCGAGCCCGCCGCCCCCGAGGTCAGCATGGTGGGCCAGGCGACCACGGTCGTGCCGACGACGCCGATGTCGGGTTCCTTCACCCTGAGCCGGATGGTGGCGATGCCTGCCAAGCGATCGCAGATCTCCGGGCCGAGATGGAATTCCATGACGTCGCCCTTGCGCGTGACCTCGTCGGGCATGAGCCAGGCTTCGGTGCGCCGCCAGCCGTCGTCGGCGAGATGGGTGTCCGGTCCCTGCTGGCGCTGGATCGAGAGCGCCAGGCCCTCGGGGACGGCGTCGAGTTCGCTGACGCGCAGGATGGCATGACCCGGCTCGGGAAGGGCGACGACGGACGCGCGCACCGGCATGGTGCCGCTCAGGCGGGCACGGCGCGCAGGATGGCGCCGAGGCGATCGTTCTGCTCCGGCGTGATCTCGCGGCCGCCCTCGTAGCCGACGTTGTCCATGGAGAGCTGCAGGAAGGCGCGCATCCAGTCCTTGCAGTAGTCGGCGTAGATCGGCGCCGGATCCTCAGCTAGCAGCGGGGCGCCGTCGGGCGCCGGTGGCGGGCTTTCGAACACGCGCCGCAGCGGCGCGTTGGGCGGCAGGCCGGGCCGCTGCTCGAGCGGCAGGCGATCGAAGCCGAGCGCGCTGATGTAGCCGTTGAGGGACGAGGCGGCGGTGCGCACCTGGCGCTCGGCGATCTCCTCCCACTTAGCGTTGGCGGCGTTCTCGAGCGCCCGAACGTCGAGCGAGAGCTGGTCGATCAGCTTCAGGCGATGGGCGCCCACCACCAGCTCGTCGATCAGCCAGCCGAGATGCTGGCGGTCGACGCCGAAATGCGACAGCGCCTTCTCGTCGGCGCCGACGCGGCGCATGTTCTCCAGCCAGTATTCGGCGGCCTCGCGGGCGAAGCGCTCGGCGCGATCCTCCAGCACGCCCGACGGTGGCGGCGCGTCGCGGCCCTCGTCTTCGCCGAACACATCGGCGAAGATGGCGCCGAGATCGACGGCGGCGCCGGTCGACTGAGTCACCGGGCCACTGGCCTTGCCGTTGGCGGCCGCCTGCTCGTCGGAGGACCGCGCGGTGGCGATACGGAAATAGATCTCGCGCAAGGCGCCATCGGCGACCTGAAGGGCGGCCACCAGCTCGCCGAAGAGCTGCTGCTGGATGCAGGTCGCGAGGCCGCGCAACACGGTGTGCACCAGATCGCGCTTCTTGGCACGGGCGTCGCCGTCGGAAGCGCTGTGGAAGCCGGCGAGACGGTCAACTAGGCGGCGGGCCTGAATCTCGAGCTGGCCGCGGACCTGGGCGCGCTTGATGGCCGGGTCGCACACCGGTGTCAGGTTCTTCACAAGGTACGAGACGCCGCCGTCGTTGGGCTTGAAGGCCTCGTCCCATGCCCGTGCCGGATCGGCGAAATGGCGTTTTACATCGGCATTGTGGATAAAATGCCCGCGCAGTTCGACGGCGCGCTGGGCGAAGGCCTCGGCGATGCCGCCTTCACGGCCACCGTCGTTGTTCATCAGGCGTTCGTCGATGACCGTCGGGTTGCGCAGCCAGAACGTATTGTCGAAGGGCTTGCCATTCCAATTGGCCGGCCACTCGCCACGGAAGTTGTTGACCAGGGAATTGTTGAGCCGGGCGCTCCAGCGCAGCCGGCGCGACTCCTCGGTCTCGCCGGCCTTCTGTTCGAACTCGCGGTCCATTTTGGTCAGCACCAGGAACAGCGCGTTCTTCTGCTTGGCCCGGTCGGCTGGCGTGGCGCCGATCGTCTGGTCGATCCACGCCGTCATCATGTCCGAGAGGTCGCGGACTTCCTGGTTGCCGTCGGGAATGCAGAGCAGGATGGCTGAGAGCTCGCGCTCGGCCGAGTAGCGCTGGAACAGGTAGGCGACCTTGCCGCGCAACAGAAGTTCGCGCAGCGGGTTGGCGCCCTCGGCCACGCCCTTAGACTTGGCGACGTCATCGAGGTTGGCGAGCTTCAGCCGCGAGCGGGCGCCCGGGAAGTCGAGCAGGTCGGTGTGGTCGAAGAATTCCCAGGGCTTCTCGGCGATGGCGACGCTCAACTCGGCGGTGAGCGCGCAAACCAGGGAGCGCGGCAATTCGGCGTCAGCGGAGGCGCGACCGTCGGCCTGCTTCGGGCGCACCGTGAGGGTGTCCTCAGAATCGGCACTCAGGCGGTCGAGCGTGAGGACGTCGACGATGCTCTTCTCACGCGGAATCAGTGCGTCCATGCCGAGCAAGGCCTCGGGCGCGAAGGTGAGCTTCTGCAAGCCGTCATAGAGCATCAGATAGAGATCGGTGAAGGGCTGGAAGTCGTACCACAGCACCGACCACAGCCGGACCCGGTCGCGGCCCGACAGCCTCGGCGCGAGATCGATCGCCTCGCGCCAGAAATCGGTGCGCAGCTCGGCAGTGACGCCAGCGAAGAAGGTGTCGAAATATTCGATCAGATCGAGCACGTCGTCAGAATCAAGATCCCCGGGAGGTGTCGGCAAGGCCTTGGCGCGGAGCTCGGCCAGTCGCTTGCGGATGGCCGCGCCGTCGGGCCGTTCGAAGGCCGCTTTCTGATGATCGAAGTCGAGCAGGAAGGAGTTGCCCAGGATTTTCACGATGTCGGTTTGCGTCAGCAACCGGACGCGCACCGGAAAGTCCGGGGCGCCATCGCTCAGGCCCAGGCCGAAGCGGGTGACGAGGCCGGTCGACTCGCGGTTGCCCGGCGGGTTGATCTCGCGCAGGAAGTCGTAGGTCTTGTCGGCGAAACGCGCCTGCAGCGGGCGGCCGTCGCGGCTGGCCAGGATCGAGACCAGGTAGGACTTGCCGGCCTGGCTCGGCCCGAAGACGCCGACACACATGCGCCGGCGGGCGGCGCGTGCCAGCTTGCGGCTCTGGTTGCGGACCTTCTGCAGCTCGCTCACCAGCGACGGCGCCTGCTGCGCCACGGTCGGCGACTGCGCGGCGGCGCCTTTCAGCCAGGCCACGCCCTCGCTTGCGGCGATGGCCAGCGATTCGCAGTCCTGGGCCAGTTTGAGGTCGACGGTGTCCATGATCTTTCCGGGGATCCTTAACCGGTCTTCAGCATGCCGGTGTCGAGCCAGTAGCCCTCTCGGCGCGGCAGTGTTTGCAGGCGGAGCGTCAGGCGATCGAGCGCCACGGCGCGGCCGTCGCGGTTGGTGATCTGGCGCAGGCGGAAGCGTTCGACGTCTCCCGAGTCCTTGTCCTTGGGCTTCACCCGGGCGAGCGCGATATTGAACGGCGTCTCGCGGGCATGCCGCTCGGCGTACTCCGGTTTGGCGAATTCGAGCGCGTAGAGGCGGGCCGCCGGCCAGCGCGCGAGGTCGAGCTGGCGGGCGCCCAGCCACATGGGGCCGCGGAACTCGAAGCCCATTTCCGGCAGTTCGTAGTCGCGGTTGTCGAGATCGACGTCGCGATAGACCAGATCTTCCTTCTGGAGCCGCCCGCCGCCGTCGAGCTTGCCGATGAACTTGGCGATGCTCTTGGAGCGCAGCAGGTCGGAGCGGAACGAGAAGTCCGGCAGTTGCGACTGGGCAAGCGCTGCGATCATGGCACCCACGGCCACCGTGGTCTTGGGGTCCTCGACCCTGAGGCGCGCGTCGCGGAACGGGTACCAGGCGCCCACGCGATATTCGTGCAGCGAGATCACCCGCTCCGGCGGCAGCGGCAGAAGTTCCATCACCAGGGAGCGGATGCCGGGCAAGCGCGAGGGACGGCCCGAGAGCAGCAGGATGTCGCAATCGTAGGCGTGCACGACCTCGGCGAGCGGTGCCAGCACGCGCGCCATCTCGGCCCGCACCGTCTTGTCGAGGTTGGGCAGGTCGACCGGGAAGATCACAGCCTTGAGGTCGAAGGTCTTGGCGCCCCGCTTGCGCGCCGCCTCGTTGACGAAAGTCACGACCTCGACCGATGGCTTGGAAGCCCCTGGGAAGAACGAATCGTAGGTCCGAGGTTCAGCTGCAACGACCCCCGAGGTGGGATCGTAGGTTTCGGCGGCGTGCAGGAACTCCAGTGCAACGGGATGGGCGATCTGGAGCGCGAACTGCTGGCGCAGGTTGCGATGGATCACGTCCTCGCCCCCGCGATCGCCACCCACCAGCTCGGCCATCAGGTCGGCCGGGTTACCGATGCCTGCCGCACGCAGCGCCGCCTCGATCGGCGGCAGCACGTGGCCCTGCACGACGCGCAGCAGGATGTCGTCGCCGGCTACGTTGAATCCTTCGCGGAACTTCTGCTCCGGGAACAGCGTCACCGAGGTGCCGGCACCCTCCAGGCGGTAGGAATTGATGATGAGGTCTGTCGTGCCGCCGCCGACATCGATGCTGGCGATGCTGAGCGTCTCGTCGGCCGGACGGCCGCGCGGCTTGCGGGCGATCTGGAAGAAGCGGCGGGCGTCGCCGCCGAAATTGCGCGCGACTTCGGTGTAGAGATAGACGAGCTGGGTGCAGCTTGCCTCGTCCCAGTCGGTCAGCACGCGCGGCGCTGGCGCCGCGGGATCGTCGAGCTTCCAGCCCATCATCATCCACACGAGATCGCGCGCCGCTTCGGCACGCTTGCGAAAGATCAGCCGCTCGGCCAGCGGCATGCCGGTGGGCAGGGTGAGCACGATGCGACGCAGCCGCCGTGGCGTCTCGGCATGGGCGCGACGGCCGCGCTGCTGCGGCGAGTTCATCAGGGTGAGTGCCTGCAGCAGGACTTCGGACAGCACGAAAGTCATCACCGAGGAACGCGAATAGAGCGGCTCGAAGACCGGCAAATGGTCGGCCGAGTCGGCGTCGGCATCGACCAGGTGCAGGGGCTCGCCCTTCTGGTTGACGAGCTGGGCCATCGGGCCGGCGGCGGCCGGCATTGGCGTCTGGTCCTGGGCGTAGGCGACATTGAAGCGCCATTCGCGGGTCTGCGGTTCCTCGTCCCACAGATAGCGCTTGGGGCTCGACATGCCGGTGTTGCCCTCGGTGCCGCGCCGGCGGGCGGCGAGTCGCGTCGCCTCGGGGCCGACACGTGTCATGGTCGGCCAGACGAAGGCGTCGGCGCGGCCGCCCAGCCGCGACAGATGGTTCTTGCCGAACCAGGCCTGGGCGAACTCGACGCGCGATTCGAACGGCTTGGTGTGGACGCTCTCGGGGTGCGAGAGATCGCGCAGCGCCAGTTCGTAGGAATCGTTCAGGTTGACGCCGACGTCGCCTGCCGCCTCGATCAGGAGGCCACAGGTGCGTGAGTTGCCGACGTCGAGCACGAGGTCGACCTCGATGGCGCCGCGGCCCGGCCGCTCGGCGTCGCCCACCAGCTTGATCGGCGGTAAGTGCGCCGCCGCCGCCAGAAGACCGAGGAAGGCCTGGTAACGCGCGGTCGCTTCCTGCGGCTTCTGCTTGATGTCGGCGTCGATCTCCTCGAGCGTGGCGCGCGGATGCAGTTCGCGGAACAGCTCTTCCAGCCACTGGCTCATCCAGCCCTGGCGCAGCAGCCAATGATTGGCGCGCTGCTGGGGGGCCAACGCAAACAGCGCCCCCGAGGTCACGTCCTTGGGTGAGGGGGCGAGATAGGCCCGGCCTTCCGCCTCGGCGATCAGGCCGGTATCGAAGGCCAGCACGGCGCGGTAGCGGTTGCCCTGCTCGTCGCGATAGCCGTCGCCATAACGGGCCTCCAGATCGACCACGCGCACACGCGCCCAGTCGGCCGGGCCCTCGCGGAACTGGCTGTTGGGCCGGACCTGCAGAAACGGCACCGGCACCCATTTGTCGAGAAAGGGCACCAAGGCGTCCTTCGCCGTCACGACGAGGTTCGGTTCGGCGGCGCGGCGCCGGCCGGCCTCGACGACCTCGTACTGGCCGCGGCCCTCGTCGAAATCGAGTTGCACCAGATCGTCGACCGCCTGGGTGGCCGCGGCGTCGTGGAAACCCCATTCGCGCACCTTGAGGCGCACGGGGTCGAAGCCGAAGTCGAGAAACTGAATACCCGAACGGGCGATCAGGGTCGTCGGGCTGGGGTAGCTCGGCAGGCGGGCAAGGTCGCTCATGTCTTTTTTTTTCGGCTGTCGGTCCAGTTTAAGGACTCAACGGCCGATCTGCACCTGGTAGCTGCGCTGATCGCCGGGTTGGCTGCCCTTGCACTGGGCCACGCCATCGGCGCCGACCTCGCAATTGACCGTGTTGCGGGCGTAGGTCTTGCCGTCGGTGCACTTGGGATTGGCCTTCTCCTCGATCACCAGTTTACCGTTGTCCCAGCGCGCCTCGGCCGGGGCCTCGCAGGTGGCGCCGTTCCTCTGCACGAAGCTCACCTTGCCCTTGCCCTTGTCGTCCAGCGTGTAGCTGGGGCGCAGGTCCTTCTCGCCGCTCGCCGTGGCCAAACCAGTGCGCGAGCGCCAGTCACCCTTCAGGAAGGCCAGATCCTGCTTCTGCTTGGCCTCAGGCGGCACGACCATCGGCTTGGGCTCGTCCTTCTTTGGGGCGTTCTTGGGGTCGTTCTGCGTGCCGGCGGTCTTGTCCTTGTTCTGCTCCTCGGGGCCCTTCACGCCGCCCTTGTCGTCGGTCTTATCGGCAACGTTAACGCCTGGAGGCGCAACCGGTTCCGGCGCCGCACCGCGTTCGATCGGTGCCTCCGTGCCGCCGCCGACAATGACGCCGCCGGGTCCGACGATGCCGGCGGCGCAATCGCCACCGCGCCGCGCCAGATCGTCGGTGAGGCGGGCCAACTCCAGCCGCAGGTTTTCGTTGTCCTGATGCAGCGTGTCGACGCGCTTCTGCTGCAGCTCCAGCGGCTGGCGGACAGCCAGGCTGAGCGCCCGTTCGCGGGCTTCGGCTTCAAGATGGGGTTCGAGGCGCGGCAGGTAGGGCCGCACCAGCCAGGCGAGGAACGCCAGTATCAGCAGCAGGAGCAGCGCCAGCAGCAGCCACTGCCACCAGCTCGTGCGGGGTGCTCCGGCCACAAGGGCGGGTGCCGAGACCATGACCGCTTCCGGACGCGCGACGGACGGTGGCAGGACGGGCGGGCTCGCAAGAAAGGCGCCGGGCAGACTTGCATCGGCGGTAAAGCCCCAGAAGGTCATTACCGGCTGGCCGTCCACGACGTAAAGCGTCTCCTCGCCGGGCGCGGTGAGCGCGTGGCGCAGCAGGCGGGCGAAGTTTTTTTCGGCGCTCGACCGTTGGGGCGCCTCCATCGTGGCGGCGAGCCCCGCAAGGTCGCTGTGCAGGCGTTGGACCTTTTGCAGCAGCAGAGCACGCTCGGCGTCGCCGGCTTCGGCGAGGCGACGGACTTCGCCCTCGAAGGGCGCATACCAGTCTATGTGGCGCCCCGTTGGATCGACCTCGGGGATCGCCAGCAGATCGGCATGCTCGCGCGACAGCCGCGCCGCGATGGCGGCGCGCAACTGGCCGGCGGCGCGCCACACGGGGTCGCCCGCCAGCCCTAGCGCACGGTAGCGCTGGAGTGGTTCACTGATGAGAAGCGGACCTGCGGCCATCTCTGTTCCTCAACGCGGGCACTGCATGGCGTAGTTCCAGCGCGTGCCGAGCATCGTTCCTGTTACGACGACATCGACCGAATAATCCCCGGCGACCGGCTTCCAGTCGAAGCCGAATCCGCCACGACCGCTGCGCGGTCCGCCTGTGCCGGTCAGCACCTGGCCGCGATATATCACCTTAATGTCGTCGGGCCGGACATACAGGTTGTAGTTGATGGCGACAAAACCGGGCTTGTCGCCCAGATAGTGCTTGTTGCGTGTGATGCCTTCGCCGCCCGAATCGCCCGCCCAGTTGCAGGGCAATTGGCCCGGCGGCGGCCGATTGGTCGGCGGTGCCGCAGGCCGCGGTGGTGCAGGCGCCGGCGGGGGCTTGGCCGCAACCTGCGGCGGCGGCGGGGGAGGTGGCTTGGGCGGCTCGATCGGCTTGCATTGATCCAGCTTGCCCTTGAGGTCGAGCTGGAGGGCGGCGAGTTCGGCCTTGAGTCGCCTGTCGTCGCCCTGTGCCTCGTCGAGCGAGGCCTTCAGAAGCGGCGTCGGGTCGGGCGGAGCCTCGGGTGCCGGCGGCGCCGGCGTTTCGATGGTTGCGACATTCAGCGTTGGATCGACCGGACTGCAGGCGCGCAGCAGCCACGACGTGATCAGCAGGAGCAGCAGGAGCAGAAGTCCGAACAGCAGGGCGCTCAGCCAACGCGACCAGCCCAAACGGGCTGGCAGAGCGGCCATGGGGACGCTCGCGAATGCGGCGACCGGCCGCTCTATCCTGGGTACGGGCGGCGAAGCGAAGGTCTGCAGGCTCTGGATGGCATCGGCCTCGTAACCCCAGGCGACGATGACCGGCTGGCCATCGACCACGTAGATGAAGTCGTCGGAAGGACGGGCCGTCGCGAGTTCGAGCGAGCGCCCGATCAGACGTGCTTCGTCGGTCGCGTCAGGCGATTGCAGTTGCGCACCGAGCGTGCGGATGGCTCCGAGATGGAACTCGACCGTCCGCAACACCTCGGCACGTTCGCCGTCACCCAGCTCGGCAAGGCGGCGTACTTCGCCCGAACGCGCGGCATACCAATCGATACCGTCGTCCGCCTCGCGCAACTGCGGGTCGGCCAGCATGTCGGCGGGACCATCGCCCAGGCGGCGGCGGATCACGGACAGCAGTTGGCCGGCCACGGCATGCAGCGGATCGCCGCGCACGCCAAGCGGCCGGACGCCCAGGCGCGTGGTCAGGATCAGAGTGGGGCGTTCGCCCAGTCGGTGCCGCTGGTTGTTGTCTACGGCGGCATAACAGGCGTCGAATCCGGCGGGTTTATGTCCGAGGCAAGATGTTTCCGCCCGGGCTGAGGAACGCCGCCGTCCCGGCCGCCTCCAATCGCACGATGGGTGTCGCAAAAACGACCGACAGGCGTTCGGGGTCGAGGATCGGCCGGGTCGGCCCCACGGCTGTCAGCCGGCCATCCTCGATGATGGCAACCCGGTCGGCATAGCGTGCCGCCATATTGAGGTCGTGCAGGACGGCCAGGACACCCAAACCGCGGTCGACCCGCCGCCGGGCGCTGGCCAGGGCGGCATGCTGGTGGGCGAGGTCGAGGCCGGCGATCGGCTCGTCGAGCAGCAGGAAGGGCAGACGACCCGGGTCGGCATCGCACTGCGCCAGGACGCGGGCGAGCTGCACACGCTGGCGTTCGCCGCCCGACAACACGGCATAGGGCCGGTCGGCGAAGCCGAGCGCCTCGGTCTCGGCCAGCGCCTGCGCCGCCAGCGTGCCGATCTGTTGGTCGGAGAGACGGCCGCGGTGCGCGAGCAAGCCGAGCGAGGCGATCTGCAGGCCGGTGAAGTCGAAGGCGACCGTCGAATGCTGGGGCAACACGGCGCGGCGATGCGCAAGATCGGCCTTCTTCCAGTGCGCGATCGGCCGGTCGGCGAGCAGGACCTGGCCGGCCGCAAGCTGCCGGTCGCCCGCCAGGGCGCTCAGGAGCGTGCTCTTGCCGGCGCCATTGGGGCCGATCACGGCGAGGAACTCACCCGGCCTCACCTCGAGGGAGATGTCTCGGATGAGGACCTTGTCGCGGGCCCTGACCTCGACCCCGATGGCCTGCAGCGCGCTCACAGATTTCCCCGAGCGGCGCGGCCGGCGAGCAGCCAAAGGAAAAAAGGTCCACCGACCAAGGCGGTCAGAATGCCGATCGGCAGTTCGGCCGGTGTGACCATTGTGCGAGCCAGTGCGTCGGCCAACACCAGGAAGGCACCACCGAACAGCGCCGCGGCGGGCAACAGCGTTCGGTGGGCCGGGCCCAGCAGCAGGCGCACGATGTGCGGCGCGATGAGGCCCACGAAACCCACGATGCCCGAGATCGCCACGCCCGCGCCGACCGCGAGTGTTACCTGTGCCACGAGGCGACGCTTCAGCCGCTCGACATCGACGCCGATGTGACCGGCTTCGCGCTCACCCAGCGCCAGGGCATCGAGGAGGTGCGCTGACGGCAGCAGCGTCGGGATGCTGATGGTCAGCACCAGCAGGGCAGGCGCAATCGCCGCCCATGTCACGGCGCCGAAGCCGCCCATCGTCCAGAAGATCAGCGTGCGCAACTGCTGCTCGTCGGCGACGAAGACCAGCATGCCGATGCCGGCCGAGGCGAGGGCGTTGATGGCGATGCCAGCCAGCAGGAGCGTGCCCACCAGGGTGACGCCTTCGCGCGCCGCGATCCGGTAGACGATGATGGTGGCGACGAGACCGCCGAGGAAGGCCGCGAGGGGCAGGCACCAGGGCCGGAAGCCTGGCGGCACGACGTGGAAGACCTTCTCGCCCAGCACGATCACCGACACGGCGGCAAGTGCCGCGCCACTCGAGACGCCGAGCAGGCCGGGATCGGCGAGCGGATTGCGGAACAGGCTCTGCATCGCCGCGCCGCCGGCGGCAAGCGCGGCGCCCACGGCAAAAGCCGCGAGCACACGCGGCGCGCGAATGGTGTAGAGCACCGAGGCCGCCGTGTCGTCGAGCGGCGCGCTGGACAGGCCGACGGCCGCCAGGAGCTGATCGAATCCGACCGGAAAGGCACCGATGCAGAGTGCGCTCACCACGCTTACGGCTGCGGCGAGTGCAAAGAGTGGAATGGTACGCTGCGACGCCTGCACCATCATGGCGCGCGGGCGAGTTCGGGATGGAGCGCCGATGCCAGTTCCTGCGCCGCCTGCGGCGTCCGGGGACCGAAGCCCAGCAGCAGCAGCGCGTCGAACTGCAGCACCTTGCCAGCCCGGCCCGCCGGCGTGCGACGCAGCGCCGGCTGATCGAGGATCGCCTCGATGCCGCCCATCGCCTGCACGGTCTGGCGTGTCACCAGCACGAAGTCGGCGCGGGACGCAAGGACCGCCTCTGGTGTCAGCGGCCGGTAGCCGGCGTAACTGTTGATCGCGTTGGTGCCGCCGGCGAGGCGGATGATGCCGTCTGCCGCCGTGTCGCGACCGGCGGCTTGCGGCGCGCCGCCGCCCATCGACAGCAGGAACAGCACGCGCGGCGTGCTGGTCGCCGTCGCCAGTTTCTTTGTGAGTTCCGCCATGTCGGTGCGGCCGCGGGCGATCATCGTGTCCGCTTCCGCGCTTTTGCCCGTCACGCGTCCGACCGCCTCGATCTTGGCGATCACGCTGTCGTAGTAGTAGTGGTCGGGCAGGACGAGGACCTGGACGCCCGTCGCACGCAGCTGGTCGAGCGTTGTCGCAGGACCCGCGGCCGTCGTGGCGATCACCAGCGTCGGCTTGAGGGACAGTACGCCCTCGGCCGAGAGCGCGCGCATGTAGCCGACCTGCGGCAGCGCCCGGGCGGCCGCCGGGTACAGGCTGGTGGTGTCGACACCGGCCAGCAGGCGCTCCGCACCCAGCGCATAGACGATCTCGGTGAGGGCGCTGCCGACCGATACGATGCGTAGCGGCGTCTGCGCGCGCGCCTGCAGGGAGGCGAAGGCAGCGGCCCCCAGGCCGAGCGTGAAGGCATAGCGGCGCTTCATTACGACGCTGCCTGCTTGTCGATGCGAGCCACCAGTGCGCGCCATTGCTCGAGTTCGGGTTTGCCAGGTTTGCGCTCGCCGAACATCAGCAGGACATTGCGGTCGCGGTCGTCGAAGGCCTCGATCGAGGTGACGATCCCGTCCGCGGTCGGCTTGCGCACGGAGAAGACGCGCACCACGCCGCTGTCGCGCAGGTGGAGGTTGAAGGTCGGGTCGAGCACGTTGAACCAACCCTGCGTCTCGACCAGCCGCTTGACCAGCCCGGTGTGGATCTGGATGCACCCCCGGTTGCCGACGAAGATCATGATCGGTGTGCCATCGGCACCGGCGGCCTCGATCGCCGAGCGCAGCGCGCGCGCCGGCAGTTCGCGGGAAAACTCTTCGCCGATCAGGCGCAGCGCCTGTACGCGGCCGACCTTGAACTTGGCCAGCATGCCGAAGAATTCGTGGGTGTCCTTCATCGCCCGCCAGGCGGTGCGCAGGCCCTCGACGTCGATCTCCACGTCGGGCCGATCCAGGGCATCGGGTGCGCGCGGCACGATCTCCATTGCAACCGGTGCCTGGGCTTGGTGGCGCGCGATCAGGGCGTCGAAGGCCGCCCGGTCGGTTTCGTCGGTGGCGTAGATCTTGTGTACGGCCTCACCCGAGGCGTCGAAGAACTGGAGGCTGAGCCGCTCGCCGTTCTTCAACGGCTCGCGTATGGCGAAACCGTAACGCCAATTGGACAGGAACAGGCGCAGGTCGATATCGGGCCCCAGGACGACGCCGTGCGGGCCGGACACCTGGACATCGTCAAAGCGGCCATGGCGTTCGTGCACGCAATGCTCGTTGCGCGTCAGGCACATGACCCGGCCGACGGACGGCATGTCGTTGAGCAGTGCGCGCCAGTCCGAGGCAAGTGGCGTTGCCGTTCGCCCGACGCCCAAGGCCACCAGCTCGGCTTCGCCCACTCCCAGTGTCGCGGCGGCGTCGCGAATGCGCAGCGCCGGCCGCTCGCCGCGCAGGCGGGTCCAGCGGGCGGTAAGATCGCCATTCGAGGTCGAGAGCATGAGAGTCTCCTTCTTCAACGCAGGTGAAAACGAACGGGAATTTCGACCCACGCGGCGACGGGACGGCCGCCGCGAATGGCCGGGAGGAAGTGCCAGCCGTGCACGGCCGCCAGTGCGGCGCGATCGAGCAGGCCGAAGCCGCTGCTGCGCCACAGCCGGATTTCGGCGGCCGTGCCGTCGGGCTCGAGACGCACGCGGACCATGACCTCGCCCTGCTGGCCGAGCTCGATGGCGCGTGGCGGATAGATCGCGGGCTTGGGCGGTATGCGATAGCGCGGCTGGCCTTCCCATACGATCGACTCGCCGGGCGCGATGGTCGCCTGCTGGGTGACTGCCGCGTTCCCCGCATCGGGTGCCGTCGCGGCCTGCGCGACGCTTACGGGCCTGGCGGTCGGGCGGGGTGCCGCGGGCTTGCGCGGCGCCGGTTTCGGCGGCGTGACCTTCGGCGGTTCGACCGGCTTCAGGTCCGTTACCTTGAGCGGCGGTGGCTCCTCGGGCGGCGGAAGATCGACTCTGATCTCGGGGACGACGTCGGGTTCCGCGATCTTCTCGACGGGAAGCGGTGGCTCGGGCGGCGGTATCGCGGCTTCGAGGGGAACCGGCGGTTCGGGGGGCTGTACCGCGGCCTCGAGGGCGGGAGTCGGCGGCTCCGGCGGAGACGGCGTCTCTTCTGCCGGCGCACTGTCGGGCTCGGCGTTGGCCCCCACGGTCGGCGCGGCGACGGAGAACTCGATGAAGAGCGCTGGTTCCTGGGATGTGCTGCCCAAGGTTCCGGCGATCAGGAAAAGCGGAAGAACGGCGAGCCCATGCAAGACAAGCGACAACGCCATCGGCACGCGGGCTACGCGTGTCGATGGCGCCGGCAGTCGTCCGGCTGAGAGGGCTGCCGGGACTACCATCTTGCCGTGAGGTTGACGCCGAAATAGCGACCGGGCTGGGCGTAGAGGTCCAGCTGCTGGTTGGTGGTGTTGAGGCCGATCACATCCGCGGAGTTCCAGTACTTCGCGTTGGTGATGTTGAAGGCGCCGGCGTTGAACTTGATGTGGTTGCCCCAGGTGTATCCGACGGTCGCGTCGAGGTTGAAATAGGCCGGCGTCTGAAAGTAGTTCGGGTTGCTCACCATGTTGTGCTGGGCAACCATCGTGCCGATGACCTGCGCGTTGAGGCCCGTCTCTCTGCCGTAGCGAATGCGCGCCTGCGACGCCCACGGGCTGACGGAATCCACCGGCAGGCCGGTCCGGGTGTCGGTGCCCTGGGCGAAGGCCGTCCAGCCGAGGACTGCCCAATCAGGAGCGAAGCGGTATTCTCCGCGCGCCTCGACGCCCCAGATTGTGACGTTCGTCAGGTTGACGTACTGGAACTGGGTGATCGGTCCGACCTGGCCGACCGTGACCGTCTCGATGAAGTTATTGTAGAGATTATAGAAGCCGGTGAGCTGCCAGCTCGACCCTGTCTCGTACTTGCCGCGAAAGCCGACCTCGAAGCTGTTGGCCGTCTCGGGCTTCAGGTTGGCGTTGGGCAGGACCTGGTAGAACGACGCGGTATTGGTGATACCGATGTTGGCGTTGTCGTAGGGCGGCGCGCGAAAGCCGGTCGCGTACTGGAAGTAGCTCGAGTAGATGTCGCTGAAGTGATAGACGACGCCGATTTTCGGTGACGCCGATATATAGGTGCTCGCGGCCGGCACGAGGTTCAGAGTGGTGCCGGTCGAGTTCCAGAAGTATTTGTCGGGATTGGGATTGAGGCTGTAGTAGTCGAGCCGTACCGCCGGCGTGACGACCAGCCGGCCGCCGAGGGCGGTGATCTCGTCCTGGATGTAGGCGCCGGCCTGGATGGTCTCGGTGTCGGGGAAGTTCTTGTTGGGGTAGGTTTCGCCGCCCACCACCTGGGTCGTCACGCCGGTCGCCAGCGTGATCTGCGCGCGATTGCGCGGTCTGGTCGTCGATGTGTGGAAGAAGCTCAGGCCGTAGGTCAGGAAGTTGCGCAGATCGAAGATCTTCGCGTCGGTGTTCATCTGCAGTTCAGCGCCGGTTACGGCCTGGTTGAAGAGAAACGACGACGCCCGCGCGTTGGTCGGGATGACGCCGGCGACCGTGCCGCGGAGCTGGTAGGTATCGGCCTGGGTGTTGACTGAATTGTAGTAGGCCAGGAAATCGATGCGATCGATGAAGCCGATGGGCGCTTCGTGTACCCATTGGCCGCTGATCCGGTAGGTGTTGGTATAGTCCTGCCCCCATTCGTCATAGACGGCCGTGAACAGGGACGGGAACCGGCCGACGCCCGACAGCATCTGGGTGCTCTGCTTGCCCTGGGTGTAGCCGCCGGTGATGCGGACCGTGTCCACATCTGTCGGCCTGATCACCAGCTTTGCCAGGAAGTCGTTGTTGGACCAGGTCGTCGGATTGGGACCGAGCGAGGACTGCGCCGGCGTGAACTGCTGGCCGTCGCGTCGGGTGTAGATGCCGAGGAACTCGACGTTGCCGGAGCGCACCGCGCCGGTGAAGGTCTCGGCGAACATCTGGTTGGCGCCGCTGTAGGCACCCTTGACGCTGCCGTAGACGTTGCCGCCGTTCTTGAAGTAGTCGCCCGGATCCTTGGTCGTGTAGGCCACGACGCCGCCGATCGCGTCCGAGCCGTAGAGCGCCGAGGCGGGGCCGCGGATGATCTCGACCCGCTTGATGTCCTCGAGGTCGGGCTGCTCGCGGGTGTAGGTGCCGGCGCCGGTATTGCTGTCGGGGAAGTCGGGCACGCGCATGCCGTCGACGATGACCAGGACGCGATTGCCGCCGATGCCTCGGATCACGAAGTTCTGGAAGCCGGCGCGGTTGGGGTTGTTGCCGACGGTGACGCCGGGCTCGTTGCGCACGAGGTCGCGGACGTCCTGCATGTTCTCGCGGTCGATGTCTTCGGTCGTGGTCACCGAGACGGTGGCCGCCACGTCGTCGAGCGGGCGCCTGGAGCGCGTCGCCGCCGTCGTCACGGCATCGAGCTGGGTGGCGACGGGATGCGTCGTCGCAGGCGGAGTCTGCGTCGGCGCGGCCGGGTCCGGTGTGGCGGCGGGCGGAGTTTGTGCCGAGGCCGGCGCCGGGATCGTGCATCCGATCGCCGTTGTCGCCAGCAAGGCATAGAGAATTGAACGGGTTTTCATGGCCAGGTCCCCCAAAGACAAAAAGGACGCCTGGCTGGCAGTGGTCCGCACGGACCGGCTGGCTGGGCAGTTTGACCGAGAGGGGATGGCCTCTCGGGGTTCGGCTATTTGGTGAGAATGAGCTTGTTGGAAGCGGTGACGCGGAGGCGATAGCTTTCGGCGCCGTGCCGGATGATCAGTTCACGCCGGCCGTTCATCAGCGTCACGCTGTCGACGACCGGCGTTGCGGGATCCGGCCTGTCGGCATCGGCTTCGTGCGCCCGCGATGGCTGGTTCATGCGCTTCTCACCTCCCCAAAACAATTGAGTTGCGACTGACTCTTAATTGCATAGTATGGCAACTACTGTCAACGCTTGCCCAACCATTGGAGAGGTCATGGAAAGCTCGCCGGAACAGAGACTTAGTCCTCTCCAGGCGTCGCCCAAACCGGGCTGCGGCCGGCTGGGCTGCGCCTGCGGCCTGCCGATCAGCGAACGCTTCGTACTGTGGGCGCTGCGCCAGTGGCAGCAGGATCGGGCCCTGCCGGCAGAGGGCTCGACGCTCCATCGCGGCTTTCAGATGGCGGGCCTTCTCGACGCGCTGCCCGATTTCGTCATTGCCATGGATGCCTTTCTGTTCGGTGCCCGGCGCGCCATGGAAATCCATCTGCCGACATGCTCGAAAGTGAGCCGCGACGAGGCGACGCTGGTTGCCCTGTGCGGGCTGGCGCAGGGCGACTACGACGGTCCATTGCTCGCCTCGCTCGACGTCATGATGGCGCCGACGGCGTCGCGCGTCGCCGCCATCCGGCTGAAGGCGTTCACCGTGGCCCTGGCGAGTGCCGGATTGCGGCTTGCGCCGCTGCCGGGCGCCGCTGGCGCGCGGCTCAACTGATGATGTTCGCACCCGCTCCCGACCGCCTCGTCGAGCTGCAGCGTGCCATGCGGCTGATCGCCGAGGCGGTGGAGGGCCTGCCTGACGAATGCCGCGATCTCGCCGGCAATGCGCTGCTCAACATCGCCGCCGAAACGGTGGCGCAGGACGTCGGCTGCGCCGAGGCCGGCCGCATCTTCGCGCGATTGGGCGACCTGCTGGCGCGCGGGGTTCAGCCGCCGATGGCCGATCCGATCTCGCTCACGGGCTTCGACGCGTGACGGCTGACCACGCCCGCAGCATCCCGGTCCTGGCGTCTCTCGACATTTCCGAGACGCGCCACTTCTATGTCTGGCATCTCGGCTTCTCCAGCGACTATGCCGACGACAACTACCTCATCGTCAAACGCGACCAGATGGAGATCCACTTCTGGAGGACCAACGACCGCCAATTCCCGGAGAATACGTCGTGCTACATACGCGGCGGCCAGGTGCCGGCGCTTTTCGAGGAATTCCAGCAGCGCCGCGTGCCGCGCCTGACGCCTTTCGAGGTCCGGTCGTGGAACATGAAGGAATTCTACATCCACGACCCGCACGGTAACCTGCTGAAGTTCGGCTGCAGCGAATGGTAGGCGGCTAGATCTCGATCCGGCCACCGAGTTCGACGACGCGGTTGGCCGGCAGGCCGAAGAAATCGCCGGGGCTCATGGCGAAGCGGCTGAGCATCAGAAAAAGCTTCTGCTGCCAGCGCGGCAGCATGGGCCGGTCGCCGCCGACGATGCTGTTGCGGCCGATGAAAAAGGTTGTGTGCTCGGGATCGACCGGAATCCCACGGTCGGCAAGTCCGGCAACGTCGTGTGCCACGTCGGGCTTTTCCATGAACCCGTAGCGCAGCAAAACGCGGTGGATGCCGTCACCGAGATCGGCGACCTCGCGACGCGTCTTCGGTGCCACGAAAGGCTCATCCGCGATGTGGACTGTGAGCAGAACGACATTTTCGTGCAGCGCTTCGTTGTGGATGAGGTTTCGTCTCATGCAGTTCGATGCATTGTCCGAGAGGGCCGTGAGATAGACCGCCGTGCCTCTGGCACGATGCCAGCCGCTGGAGTCGAAGCCGTTCAGCAGAGCATCGAGCGGCACGGCCCTCTCCTTCTCGCGGGTCGCGACGGCGAGGCGGCCTTTCAGCCACGTCCACATCGCCGTGAAGATCACGGCGGCGATCAGAAGCGGCACCCAGCCGCCGTGGAGGAACTTCAGCATGTTGGACGAGACCAACGTGGCGTCGACGGCGATGAAGAATCCGAAAACCAGAAGCGCGGCCGGCCAGCCCCACTTCCAGCCGCGCACGGCGAGGCCGAGCATCAGCACGCTGGTCACCAGCATCGTGCCGGTGACGGCGATGCCGTAGGCGGCGGCGAGGTTCGAAGACGTGCTGAAGGCGAGGACAAGCGCCACGACGCCGGTCATCTGCAGCCAATTGACGGCCGGCACGTAGATCTGGCCGAACTCGCTGGCCGACGTATGCTGGATGCGCAGGCGCGGGCTGAGGCCCAGCAGGGCCGCCTGCTGGGCCATGGAAAAGGCCCCGGAAATGGTGGCCTGCGAGGCGATCACCGTCGCCGCCGCGGCGAGGGCGACCAGCGGATAGAGCGCCTCGCGCGGCGCCAAGCGGAAGAACGGATTCTCGAGTGACGTCGGATCGACCAGTAGCAGCGCGCCCTGTCCGTAGTAATTGATCAGCAGCGATGGCAGCACGAGCCCGAGCCAAGCCAGGCGGATGGGCGTGCGGCCGAAATGTCCCATGTCGGCGTAGAGCGCCTCGGCACCGGTGAAGGCGAGCGTGACCGCACCCAGCGCCACGAAGGCCACGACCTTGTGGCGAAGGGCGAACTCGACCGCGTGCAAGGGCGAGAGGGCTGCCAGCACCTGGGGGTGATTGACGACGTGCTGGATGCCGAGCGCGAACAGGGTGATGAACCACAGCAGCATGATCGACCCGAACCAGCGGCCGACACCGGCGGTCCCGAAATGCTGCAGGGCGAACAGGCCCACGATCAGGCCGATCGAGATCGGCACCACCAGTGGCGCGAAGTCGGGCGTGGCGACGTTGAGGCCCTCGACCGCGCTCAGCACCGAGATCGCCGGCGTCAGCAGGCAGTCGCCATAAAAGAGCGCGGCGCCGGCGATCCCGAGCATCATGTAGATCCGCCGTCGGCGCTGGGAGAGCCCCGTCTCCTGCAGCACCAGCGCCATCAGCGCCAGCACGCCGCCTTCGCCGTGGTTGTCCGCCCGCATCACCACGACGACGTATTTCAAGGTGACGACGATGATCAGGGCCCAGGTGATCAGCGACAGCATGCCCAGCACGTTGTCGGCGGTCGGCTTGATGCCCGTATAGTCGCTGAAGCACATGCTGACGGTGTAGAGCGGACTGGTGCCGATATCGCCGAAGACGACGCCGAGCGCCGCCAGGGTCAGCGCCGCCGTGCGCTTGTGGCCGGCAGGTTCCCTCGGCGAGCCGTTGGCCGTCATGCTGGTATTCGTCACGTTCCCCCGTACAGCGATTGATCCTACGCGCGATTTCCCCGAGGCTGCAGCCGGAAATGTCGACGGAGGAAGAAAATGGCCGAGAGCGAGAACTACAAGAAGGGCACCGAGATCCGGAGCAAGTTGATGGGCGCCGCCTACGCCGACAAGATGAACAAGACGGTCTACGACGACCCGATGATGAAGAAGTTCGGCGACTACGCCCGCGAGGCGGTGTTCGGCATGCTGTGGTCGCGTCCCGGCCTCGACCTCAAGACCCGGGCGCTGATCTGCGTCATCTCCGACACCGCCCAGGCGCGCTGGCCGGAGTTCGCAATCCATCTGCGCATGGCCCGCAACCAGGGCTGGACCGAGGACGAACTGTCGGAGGCGTTGCTCCATCTCGGCGGCTACATCGGCCTGCCCTCGGTCCGTGAGGCGCTGCTGACCGCCAAGGAGGTGTTCGAAGAGATGCGCAAGGAGGGCTGAGCGACATGGTGGCGATGACGACCAGCGATCTGCCCCTGGAGCGGATCGCGCGGGGCAAGGTGCGCGATGTCTATGCAGTCGATGCCGACCGGCTGCTGCTGGTGGCGACCGACCGGGTCAGCGCCTACGACGTGGTGATGGCCGAGCCCATCCCGAAGAAGGGCGCGGTGCTGACGCAGGTGAGCGCCTGGTGGTTCCGCCAACTGGGTGACGTGGTGAAACACCACATGGTCTCGGCCGATGCCGGCGAGATCGCGGACGCCGTGCCGGCGCTCAAGCCGCATCGCGCGGAAATCGCGGGGCGGGCGATGCTGTGCCGGCGCGGCACGGTATTCCCGATTGAGTGCGTCGTGCGCGGCTACATCACCGGCTCGGCGTGGCGTGAATATGCCAAGACAGGCACGCTGGCCGGCGAGTCGCTGCCGGCGGGCCTCAAGGAAAGCGGCCGGCTCGATCCGCCGATCTTCAGTCCCGCGACCAAGGCCGAGAGCGGGCACGACGAGAACATTACCGTCGCGCGCATGCGCGAGATCCTGGGGGCCGACGTCACGGCCGAGCTCGAGCGGTTGACGCGCCTCGTCTACACCCGGGGCCGCGACGTCGCACTGGAGCGCGGCATCATCATCGCCGACACCAAGTTCGAGTTCGGCCGCGCCAGGTCGGGCGAGATCCTGCTGATCGACGAGGTGATGACGCCGGATAGTTCGAGGTTCTGGCCGGCCGACGGCTATGCCGACGGCCGCCCGCAACCCAGCTTCGACAAGCAGCCGCTGCGCGACTGGCTCGACGTCGAGCGCCACGCCGGCCGCTGGAACGGCGAGGCGCCGCCGCCCAAACTGCCGCCCGAGGTCGTCGACGCGACCAGCAAACGCTATCTCGAGGCGTATCGCCGACTGACCGGGGCCGACCTCAACGTGTCATGACCGCGTGGGCGGGGTGAAGTCCAGCCCAACGGCGGATCAAGGGCAAAGCGACACGGTCGTTCCGAAATGTCCCAGGGCCGGACCCCTCAGAGCTCGAGGCGCCGCAGCCGGAGCGCGTTGGCGATCACGCTGACCGAACTCAGTGCCATGGCCGCTGCCGCGATGATCGGCGACAGCAGGATGCCGAACGTCGGGTAGAGGATGCCGGCGGCGATCGGAACACCGGCGGCATTGTAGACGAAGGCG
>JAUXWB010000385.1 GCA_030684475.1 Reyranella sp.
CTGAACACGCTCCCGAAGGTCAATCGAATATGGCTTTCCCATCCAGGCTGGCCTCCAGCCCCAGCCAGAACCTTGAATCAGATTTCTGATTCCTTGGGAATCCTCAGTCGATTCCTATTTGTGGCTCGATGCTCTAGGCGCAGCGCGCGCTCAGTTCGTGAGCCCCGCCGCATGCATGATGGCGGCGGTGCGTTCGGCGATCATGATGGTGGGGGCGTTGGTGTTGCCGCCGACCAGCGTTGGCATGACCGAGGCATCGACCACGCGCAGCCCCTGCACGCCGTGCACCAGCAGCTTGTCGTCGACGACAGCCATGCTGTCGGTGCTCGGGCCCATCTTGCAGCTGCCGACCGGGTGATAGATCGTCTCGCACTTGGCGCGGATCCATTGCTCGATCTCGGCATCGGTCCGGGCCGCGGCGCCGGGCTGGAGCTCCTCGGCGCGGTAGGGATCGAGGCCCGACTGGGCGAAGATCTCGCGGCCCATCTTCACACCCGCGATCAGCGTGTCGAGATCCTTGCGCTCGGCCAGGTAGTTGGCGTCGATCAGCGGCGTGTCCTTGGGATTGCTGCTGCGCAGCCGGATGGTGCCGGTGCTTTCGGGCCGGAGCGCGCAGACATGCAGGCTATATCCGTTCTTGTTCAGCTTGGTGCGGCCGTGATCCATCACCAGCACCGGCAGGAAGTGGAGCTGGACGTCGGGCGCCGCCAGCCCCGATCGCGTGCGCAGGAAGCCGCCCGACTCGGCGATCGGCGAGGTGCCGGGCCCCTTCTTGTTCACCACGTAGTTGATGATCGAGAACAGCTTGTTGGCGGTGTCGTAGGTGTCGCGCGTCTTGCAGAACTGCAGCAGCGCCGCATCGAGGTGGTCCTGCAGGTTGCCGCCGACACCGGGCAGGTCGGCCACCGGCGTGATGCCGAGCGATTTCACGTGATCGGCCGGGCCGACGCCCGACAGCATCAGCAGTTGCGGTGAATTGACGGCGCCACCACACAGGATGATCTCGCGGTTGGCGCGCGCCACCTCGTCGCGGCCGTCGACCACGTAGCGCACGCCCATGGCGCGCGTGCCGTCGAAGATGACACGTTCGACCAGCGCGTTGGTGATGATCTCGAGGTGGCTGTTGCCGCGCGCCACTGCCGGCCGCAGGTAGGCGCTGGCCGTGCTCCAGCGCGCCTTGTCCTTCTGCGTCACCTGGTAGTAGCCGACGCCATCCTGCTCGGCGCCGTTGAAGTCGGTGACGCGCTTGTGGCCGGCCTGCTCGGCGGCCTTGAGGAATCCCTCGTTGAGCTTGCTCGGGTCGACTTGGTCGGCGACGTTGAGCGGCCCGCCGGCGCCGTGGAAATCGTCGGCGCCGCGCTCGTTGTTCTCGGCGTTCTTGAAGTAGGGCAGGACGTCGTTGTAGCTCCAGCCCTCGTTGCCCAGCTGGCGCCAATGGTCGTAGTCCCAGGCATGGCCGCGCACGTAGAGCATGGCGTTGATCGAGGACGAGCCGCCCAGCGTCTTGCCGCGCGGCCAATACATGACCCGGTCGTTGCAGTGCTTCTGCGGCGTGGTCTCGTAGTGCCAGTTGTAGGGCGACTTCTCGCCGAAGGCGGCGAAGCCCGCCGGCATCTTGAGCATGAAGGACTTGTCGGGGCCGCCCGCTTCGAGCACCAGGATCCGCAATCCGTCTTTTGCGGCGAGCCGGTTGGCCATGGTGCAGCCGGCCGAACCGGCGCCGATGATGACGTAGTCGTAGAGCGACAGCGCGGACATGGACGTTCCCTAAGGCAGACGATTTTCGATCACGGTGAATACCGGACGGGCGGAAATGGGCGACAAAAACCCGCTTTCGTCCAGTGGAAAGACGCTGCGGGTGACGGAGTCGCCCACGTTGCCGCCGATGGCGTCGACCTCGCCGGGCCGGACTTCGACCACGATGTCGCAGTGCCCGGCGCCGCGGTTGAGGTTGTCGAGCGTGGTGCCGCTGTCGCTGCGCGAGGCGCAGATCAGGTCGCCGACCTGCGGCGCGCGTTCGCTTGGCCGGCGTGGAATGAACACCGCACCCGGCTGGGCGGCGCGCGCGACCATGCGCTCGACATAGATCGTGTGCCGCTGGTCGGGGCAGAAGAGATCGCGCGGCACGCCGGCACTCTCGATATCCCAAGAGATGAAGGCCGCCGACCACGCCACGTCGTCGAGACCGCTGCGGCCGGGCTTGTCGACGGCGAGCCAGTAATCGGCGATGCGTTCGGGCGCGTCGCGCTCTTTGATGCCCAGCTGCTCGGTGCGCGGCGGCGCATCGGCCGAGTAGGTGATCACCTGGCGGCCGAAGCGCGCCCACTCGCCGACCGCCAGCAGGACCATGGAGGTCTTGGCGCTTGATGTGGGCGGCGGTGCCTCGGGCCGCCACGACGAGGGCGGGCAGGGGCCGAGCGGAGGCAGGTCCTTGGCCTGCTTCGGTGCCGGTTGCGTGGCGCAGCCGGCAACCGTCAGAAGAAGGAGCAGCGCCAGCCGTCGCATGACTACCAGCGGCTCTCTACCAGCGCCCGATGCCGCCGATGACGAGGGTGGGCACGCCTTCGGTCTTGTTCTTCACGCTAAAGACCTGGCTGCCCGGCCGGCGTCCGCCGCGCGGTTCGCTGACGTCGAGGCCGGCTTCTTTCAGGCGCACGTTGGCCTTGGCGACATCGGGCACGCGCCACGAGAGGCCCCATAGCTGGTCGGGCGCATCGGACACGCCCTTCTTCAGATCATGCGCGATCTCGACCACCAGATCGCCGCAGCGGAAGAACAGCAGGCGCGAGCCCCATTGCTCGTTGCTGCGGTCGAGCCGGAGATCGAGGCCCAGCCGCCCGGCATAGAAGGCGATCGCCCGCTCGGGGTTGGGCGTGCGCACCACGACATGGTCGAGCGCAGAGACACACGATGCTTCCTCGGCGGTGAAGGGCGAAGGCGCGTCGCTTGCCTTGGCGGCGACCTTGATCGCCACGCCATGGCCGGCGAGCGCGACGGCATCGCCGTCCAGCGTCATCGCCACCGCGCGCCGCTCGAGCAGGGTCGCGGCCTTGGCGACATCGCCGGTGGCGAAGGTCATCGAGTGGAGGCCCGGGGCGCCGCCGGTGAAGACGAGCCCGACATTGCCGGTACGCAGCCGATCCCCGCTGGCGCGACGGCCGAGCAGCGTCTCGTAGGCGGGAGCCGATCCGCCCAGCGTGAGATGGTCGAGCGCTTCGATCACGATCAGCCGATGCGCTTGAGGTCTTTCTTGTACTGCGCGCCGCGCCGCACGTAGCTCGCGGCGCTCATGCGCAGGCGTTCGACGTTGTCCTCGCTCACCTCGCGCGCGGCCTTGGCCGGCGAGCCGAAGATCACGGCGCGGTCGGGAAAGGTCTTGCCTTCGGTCACCACGGCGCCGGCGCCGACCAGGCTGTCCTTGCCGATCACCGAATGGTTCAGTACCACGGCGCCGACGCCGATCAGCGCGCCGTCGCCGACGGTGCAGCCATGCAGCATCACGCAATGGCCGATCGTCACGCCCTTGCCGATGTTGAGCGGCGCGCCGGGGTCGGTGTGCAGCACCGAGTTGTCCTGCACGTTGCTGTCGTCGCCGATGGTGATCGGCTCGTTGTCGGCGCGCAGCACGGCGCCGAACAGGATGCTCACACGCTCGCCTAGGATGACGTCGCCGATCAGCGTCGCCTCCTCGGAGACGTAGCAGGAGTCGGGGATGACCGGTTTCTTGTCGCCCAGTTGATAGATTGCCATGTCCTGACTCTTCCTCCGGAAATTCGATTTCGCGCTTCCCGCCCACAGCGTCGATCATCCATGGTCCATTTACAAATGGCGTCGCGACACAGACGACACAATTTTCCCGGATCGCGACACCGCGAAGATACGACACGACCGTACAAGAGGCCTCGCCGGGAGAAGCAATGCTGTTTCCTCCCGATCGCGAGACAGGTCATCCCATGGTTCAGTTGCGCCGCGGTTTCCGGAGGTTCTTCGCCCTCTCAGTCCTGGCAGGTCATGCCGTCATCGGTGCCGCTCACGCAAGTCCGACCAACGTCGGCTGGGAGCTGGAAAAGGATGTCGAAACACCCACCTACGCCGTGGCCGAGCCCGCGAGCACCGACGTCAATATCGACAGCATCGTGCTGTCGTGCGAGCAGGGGTCGGGCCGCAGCGGTCTGCAGCTCAGGCTCTATCTTGCGGGGTTCGGTCCCCTCGCACCCCGCGGTGCCGGGGCTCTGAAAGACCATCCCGCGCTCGAGTTTGCCATCGATGGCGTGCGCCACGCCGCGCTGCTCATCTTCGCCGACGGTTTCGTCGTCGTGGCAGACACCGCCGATGGCGCCCTGCCGCGGCTGTCGGAGGCGCTGATCCGCGCCCTGCAGTATGGCCGGCGGATGGAACTGCGGTTCGACCTCGTTCAGGAGGCACCCGGGCAGGCGCCGTCCTTCGACGGCAGCGTCGTGGTCGATCTCCAGGCAGGACGGGGCGGCGCAGCCGTCGCTGCCGTGCGGCGCTGCACCGGCCAGCCGGGGCAACAGGTCGCCGAAACGGCGCTCAAGGTGCGCTGAAAAGCGGGGGGCGTTACGCAACGCCCCTTCCGTTTACGTAAACCCACATTGACGTTTACGTAAACGTTAACTAAGAATTCTCCACCATGTCCGTCGCCGCCCCATCCTCGGCCAAGAGCCCCGCGCCGCGCGACACGCAGCGCATCTACAGCATCGCCGAGCTGGCGCGCGAGTTCGCGGTGACGGCGCGCACCATCCGCTTCTACGAGGACGAGGGCCTGATCAAGCCGCGCCGCCAGGGCACGCAGCGGCTCTACAGCGTCGGCGATCGCGCCCGGCTGGGCTGGATCCTGCGCGGCAAGCGGCTGGGCTTTTCGCTCGCCGAGATCAAGCAGCTCCTCGACCTCTACCAGGTCGATCGCACCGGCTTGCAGCAGATGCGCGAGTTGCTGCGCCGAAGCCGGCTGCATATCGAGGAACTCGAACGCCGGCGGGCCGATCTCGACGCCCAGATCGGCGACTTCAAGGATGTCGAGACGCAGGTATCCGCCGAACTGCTGCGGCGTGGTGCCGACCCGGCAAGCGACTAAGAAACTCACGGAGGAATCGATGGCCGTCTACAAGGCGCCGCTGAAGGACATCCAGTTCGTGCTGAACGAGGTGCTCGACGTCTCGCAGCTTGCCAAGCTGCCGGGCTACGAGGACGCCACGCCCGACACCATCCATGCCATCATCGAGGAAGCGGCCAAGCTCTGCGAGAACGTGCTGTTTCCCTTGAACCGCACCGGCGACGAAGAGGGCTGCACCTACGAGAACGGCGTCGTGCGCACGCCCAAGGGTTTTAAGCACGCCTACGACATGTTCCGCGAAGGCGGCTGGACCGCCGTCACCTGCGATCCCGAGTACGGCGGCCAGGGATTGCCCGCCACCGTGGGCTTCGCGCTGCAGGAGATGTTCACCGCCTCGAACCAAGCCTTCGCCATGTACCCGGGCCTCAGCCACGGCGCCTACGAGGCGCTGTCGCGCCACGGCTCCGATGAACTCAAGAAACGCTACCTGCCCAAGCTCACCGACGGCACCTGGTCGGGCACCATGTGCCTCACCGAACCCCAGTGCGGCACCGATCTCGGCCTGATCCGCACCAAGGCCGAGCCGCAGGCCGACGGCACCTACTCGATCACCGGCACCAAGATCTTCATCTCGGCCGGCGAGCATGATCTCACCGAAAACATCCTCCATCTCGTGCTGGCGCGGCTGCCGGACGCGCCCGGCGGCACCAAGGGCATCTCGCTCTTTCTCGTGCCGAAGTTCATTCCCAAGGCGGACGGCAGCATCGGCGAGCGCAACGGCATCCGCTGCGGCGCGGTCGAGCACAAGATGGGCATCAAGGCCAACGCGACCTGCGTCATGAACCTCGACGGCGCCAAGGGCTGGCTGGTGGGCGAACTCAACCGCGGCATGCCCGCCATGTTCGTGATGATGAATGCCGCACGCTTGGGCGTCGGCATGCAGGGCCTCGGCATCGCCGAGACCTCCTATCAGAGCGCCGTGGCCTATGCCCGCGACCGCCTGCAGGGCCGCTCGCTCACGGGCCCGAAGAACGCCGGTGGCCCGGCCGACGCCATCATCGTGCATCCTGACGTCCGGCGCATGCTGATGATCCAGAAGTCCTTCACCGAGGCCGCCCGCGCGCTCTCGCTCTGGGTCGGCCTGCTGATCGACGAGGCGCACTCCCATCCCGACGCCGACAAGCGCGCCGCGGCCGACGATCTGGTCCAGATGCTGACGCCGATCATCAAGGCGCACTTCACCGACATGGGCAGCGAGTGCGCGAACCTGGCGGTGCAAACCTACGGCGGCCACGGCTACATCCGCGAGAACGGCGGCGAACAGCTCGTGCGCGACGCCCGCATCACCCAGCTCTACGAAGGCACCAACGGCATCCAGGCGCTCGACCTCGTCGGCCGCAAGCTGCCGATGAAGGGCGGGGCTGCCGCTCAACGCCTGCTGGGCGAGATCGCTTCCTTCGTCGCCGCCAACAAGGCGGATGCGAAGATGAAGGAGTTCGTCGAGCCGCTGGAGAAGGCGCTGGGCCGCGTCCAGGACGCCGCGCTCTACCTGATGCAGAATGCCATGAAGAATCCTGACGAAGCCGGCGCCGCGGCATCGGACCTGCTGCGCCTGATGGCGCTCACGGCCATGGCCTTCATGTGGAACCGCATCGTCGTGGCCGCCCACAAGGGCCTCGCTGCCGGCAACGACAACGCCTTCTACGAAGCCAAGCTCACCACCGCGCGCTTCTACATGGCGCGCGTGCTGCCGCAGACGACGTCGCTCAACCACCAGATCAAGGCGGGTGCCGCGACCGTGATGGCGCTCCCGGCCGAGGCGTTCTGACGACGGACCTCCTGAAGAAGGACGAGCCGGCCGAAGGCCTGACGGCGCGGGCGCTGCTCGCGCTTCAGGCCTTCGAGCTTGCGGCGCGTGGCGGTTCGTTCAAGGCGGCGGCCGAGGCGTTGCACATCACATCGTCTGCGGTCAGCCACCGCATCGCCGGCCTCGAGAGACTCGTCGGCGAAAAACTCTTCGAGCGCGGACCGCGCGGCGTCGCGCTGTCGTCGGCCGGCCGGTTGCTCGCCACCACCACCGGCCGCGCCTTCGGCGATCTCGCCCGTGCACTCGCCCGCCAGTCCTCGGGCAGCCGGCGGCTGCACGTCTCGGCCGTGCCGATCTTCGCCTCGCACTGGCTGCTGCCGCGGCTCGGCCAGTTCCTGAGCGCCCATCCCGAAATCGAATTGCAGGTCGAGGCGAGCCCGCGCATGGCCGACATGGAGGCGGGCCTGGTCGACGTGGCGCTGCGCTACGGCGATGGCAGCTGGCCCGATCTCGCGGCCGAGCGGGTGATGGATCTCCGCGCCGTGCCCGTCGCCGCCCCGGCGCTCGCGCGGCGTCTGAAACTTCGCGCACCCGCCGACCTGCTGCGCGCGCCGCTGATCCGCGTCTCGCCCTTCGGCCTCTCCTGGACCGACTGGGCCGAGGGTGTGGGCCTCGATCCCGCGCCGTTCTCGCTTCGCCCGACGCAGCAGAAGGCGCTGCGGGTCGATGGCATGGGCGCGTCGCTGCGCGCGGCCACGCATGGGCTGGGCGTGGCATTGGCCTTCGATCCCCTGGTCAGCAGCGAGATCGCTGCGGGCACCCTGGTGCGGGTCGGTCCCGGCGTGCCGACGCGCGGGCAGATCTGGTTCTGCTGCCGGCCGCGCGAACGCGGCCTGCCGGCCATCCGGGTGCTTCGCCGATGGCTCAAGGCGGAATTGACGCTGGGCTGAATGTCATTCACGGCAAGCGCCTCTTAATCCGTTTGTCGCCTGAGTGTTGCCGGCCGTTAGATCGCCGGCATGGACCTCAATCTATTTGCCCGCGATGGCGTGACGCTCGCCGCGACGCTGTTCGAGCCCAAGACGCCAAACGGCGGCGCCATCCTGATCAACAGCGGCACCGGCATCGCCCGCCAGTTCTACGCCGCCTTCGCCGGCCACCTCGCGGCGCGCGGCTTCGCCGTGCTGACCTACGACTATCGCGGCATCGGCCAGTCGGAGGCGCCGCGTGCCGCCACCATGGAAGACTGGGGCGGCGTCGATCAGCCCTCGATGCTCGAGCATCTCGCGCGCCTAGCGCCTGGCGCCCAGCGGGCGATGATCGGTCATTCCTTCGGCGGCCAGGTGCTGGGCCTCGCCGACAATATCGGCGAGGTGCGGGCCGCCGTCCTGATCTGCAGCCAGAGCGGTCACTGGCGCCACTGGCCGCCCGGCCGCCGTCGGCTGCGCATGCTGGCGCTATGGTGGCTGCTGATCCCCGGCCTCACGGCGGCGACGGGCCGCTTTCCCGGGTCATGGATCGGCACCGCCAACCTGCCGTCAGGCATTGCCCGGAGCTGGGCGCGCTGGGGCCGCTCGCCCCACTATGTCTGCGATCCGCGCGGCCGGCCGCTGCGACCGCACAACCACGCGGTGACGTTCCCGCTGCGCTGGATGAGCTTTAGCGACGATCCCATCGCGCCCTTGAGCGCGGTCGAGGCGCTGCGGCCCTACTATCCCAACGCCGCGATCGAACGACTGCACCTGTCGCCTTCAGATCTCGGCGCCGAGTCGGTCAGCCACTTTGGCTTCTTCCGCAAGTCGATGCCGCGCCAGCCGTGGGATGAAATTGCCGATTGGCTCGGCGATCAGATGCGGCAGACTGGGCGCCAACAAGAGTAGGAGGAAGCGCCTGCATGTCTGCGCCCCATGTTCTCGCTGAGGTCAAGGACGGCATCGGCTGGCTGACGCTCAACCGGCCGGACCAGCTGAACGCCCTCTCCATGGAGATGCGCGATCTCCTGATCGAGCACAGCGCGAAGTTCGAGAAGGACCCGGCCGTGCGCTGCATGGTGATCCGCGGCGCCGGCACGCACTTCATGGCGGGCGGCGACATCCGTGGCTTCCACAAGTCGCTGACGACCGAGAAGGAAGCCCACCTCGCGGGCTTCGAGATGCGCGTGGTCAGGGCGCACCAGGCGATCTACCAGATCCGCCGCATGCAGAAGCCGGTGCTCGCCTCGGTGCAGGGCGCCGCCGCGGGCTTCGGCCTGTCGCTGATCCTGAACTGCGACTTGGCCATCGCCTCCGACGATTCCTTCTTCACGCTCGCTTACCGCCACATCGGCCTCTCGGCCGACGGCGGCGCCACCTACTTTCTGCCGAGGGTCGTGGGCGAACGGAAGGCGCTTGAGATCGCGCTGCTGGGCGAGCGCTTCAGTGCAGCGGAAGCCAAGGCCAACAACATCCTGAACTGGGTGGTGCCCAAGGATCAGCTCGTCGCCGAGACCGCGAAGATGGCGCGCAAGCTCGCCGACGGCCCGACCTTTGCCCTTGGTGTCGCCAAGAGCCTGATCCGCAACTCCTTCGACAACAGCTGGGACGAGCACTCGCATCGCGAGGCCGAGGGGCTCGCCGCCTGCGCCGCGACCGAGGACCATTTCGAGGGCCTCAACGCTTTTCTCGAGAAGCGCAAGCCGATTTTCAGGGGGCGGTGAAGGGAAGCCACTCAGGCAGCCACTGGCACCTCGATGAGTCCGAGATGACGGGCCATCGGGCGGAAATCGTTGTCGTTGTGCAGGAGTGCCGTGCGATGCTCGATGCACCAGGTGCCGATCAGCAGGTCGATGGTCGTGCGGACGGTGATACCCTTCCGGCGCAACGCGCGGAAATTGCGCGCTGCCGCGACGGCGATCCCTTCGCTGCCCATCGCAACGACATCGAAGCGCCGCAGGAGCGCCTCGACGCTTCGGGCCGCCCGCTCGTCCTTCAGGCCTTGCAGGACTTCGCACAGCATCAGGTCGCCCACGATGACCTCCTCGACGCCGAGAATCGCGCGCAGTCGGCTTACGTGGGGCGCCTCGCGCCCGTTCAGGAAGTCGATCCAGACGCTGCTGTCGACGACGATCAAGCGACGCCTCGACCGGCACGGCTACGCGCAAGGTTGCCGCGCCAGCGGTACTTGCCGAAGGCGGCGCCGACCTCCTGTTGTCGACGCAGCTTGACCATCAGGCGGAGCGCCTGTTCCACGGTCTGCTTCTTGGTGGCGAGCCCGGAGACCTTCTGGGCGTCGGCCATCAACTTGTCGTCGATTTCGATGTTGGTGCGCATGAGTCCACTGCCGTCGATGTGTATGAGTTGATCATATCGTACACGTGTGATTTCGACAAGCGACGCGGGGGCGAGACTGGAGTTGGGACTGGCCGGCAGGCACACTCGGGGCAGCAAGGAGGAAACCATGCAAGACCGCCACATCGGCGACGTTCGCGTCACCCGTATCGAAGAACAGATGGGGCCGGGCTTTCCGGCCAAGGATTTCTTCCCGGAGTTCGAGGCCGAAACCTTCAAGGCCGAGCAGCACTGGCTGGCGCCGAACTATTTCCAGGCCGAAAGCGGGCGGCTGATGACGTCGATCCATTCGTGGCTGGTGCGCACCGGCAAACACACGATCCTGATCGACGCCTGCAGCGGCAACCACAAGCCGCGCCCGGGCATGCCGCGCTTCGACATGCTGAACACGCAGTACCTCGAGCGGCTACGCGAGGCCGGCGTGCAGCCGGAGGAGATCGACTATGTGATGTGCACGCACCTGCACGTCGATCACGTCGGCTGGAACACCAGGCTCGAGAACGGCAAGTGGGTGCCGACCTTTCCCAACGCCAGGTATGTGATGTCGCGTATCGACCACGATCACTGGGCCGCCGTCGCCAAGCGGCCGGGCTCGGTGCCCTTCGAGGTCAACACCTACAACGACTCGGTGCTGCCCATCGTCGAGGCCAGGATGGCCGAGTTCGTGTCGGGCGATCACGCGATGTGCGGCTGCCTGACCTTGAAGCCCGCGCCCGGCCACACGCCGGGCCAGATCCGGCTCGATCTCGAGTCGCGCGGCAAACGGGCGATCTTCCCGGGCGATTCGCTGCACAACCCGGTGCAGGTGCCGCTGTGGAAATGGAACAGCTGCTTCTGCGAGGACCGCGACCTGGCGCGCGCCACGCGCAACACCCTGCTGGCCGATTGCGTCGAGCAGGGGGCGCTGCTGATGCCGGCCCATTTCGGATCGCCGCACGCCGCCTACATCAAGGCGAGGGGCGACCGCTTCGAACTCGACTGGGACCACGACAACACGCGCGGGCGTTGACCTCGTTCATTTCTTGACCAGCCTTCGCAAAGTGCCATCGAGCCGCTGGAAGCTTCTGCGCTGGTTCATCGCGTCCGGCACCTCGGGCTTCCCGCAGGCGGGAGGGCCGATCGCCTTCTCGCTCGTCGCGTTGAGTCTCACGCGAGATCCCAGCGGTGGTGCTGCCATGATGCTCGCCATGACGCTCGCCCAGGTGGCGGGCGCCATCCCGATCGCCCGGCTCGGCAGGAGCCTGCCCATGGCCACGTACCTCAGGCTGCTGATCGTCGTTCGCACGGTGGCCCTGGTGTCGATCGCCGTGCTTGCGGCGTCCGACGCGTCCTTCACCTGGCTCATCGTGCTGGCGGCCGTTGCCGGATCGGTCAACGGCGCTGCCTCCGGGTATCTGCGCGCCATTCTCAACCATCTGGCGCCGGCGGCGCGGTTGCCGCGGGCGCTGGGCATCTCGGCCACGCTGAACGAGGTGACCTTCGTGCTGGCTCCCGTGGCGGCGTCGGGCCTCGGCACCGTCTCGCCGGTCCTCGCTGTCCTGGCGCTCGCGGCCATCGGCGCCGTTCCGGCCTTGTTGATCCCGGGCACGGGCTCAGCCCACATCCACGATGTACGCGGTGTAGATGTGCGCGATGTCGGGGGCTCGCTGCTGAGCCCCGCCATCCTGCTGTGGCTCATGTGTGCCGCGGCGGGCGGCGCCGCCGTTGCCGCCATCGAGATCGGCGCCGTGGCGCTCGCGTTGAGTTTCGGCTACGAGCCGGCCCTGGGCATCGTGTTCACGGTCCCGCTCTGTCTCGCCTCGGTCGCCGGCGGGATCTGGATCAGCGTGCACAACCGCATGGCGACGCAGAAGGCGGTGGTCGCCCAGCTCCTAATCATGACGCTGGGCTCGGCCCTCGCGGCCCTCGACCTCTCCGTCGCGACAACCGTCATCGCAACCGTCCTCATCGGCTCGGTGCTGGCCCCCTTGGCCACGTACTACTCGCTCAGGCTCGACACGCTGGCGCCGCCGCAGCGGCGACCGGAAGCGTTCGCCCTGCTGCGCACCGCCAACGCGATCGGCGTCATCTTTGCCAGTGCGGTATTGACCGTCGTCTCTCTGTCCATGGCGTTGATCGTGGTCACCGGCCTGATGATCGTCGTTACCCTGGTCGTCGGGATTGCATCACGGCGGGCACCCCTTGCCATTTAGATGATTAGCGTCCTATCTTTATGCCATGGCCCAGCCCAAGCGGATCGATTTCGGTTTCAACGTCGCGCGACTGGCCCGGCGCCTGCGCCAGGCCGTCGATGCCGAGTTGCAGGCCTTCGGCCTCACCGACGCGACGTGGCGCCCGCTCGCCTATGTCGGCCGTTTGGGCGGCGGCGTGCGGCAGAAGGAACTCGCCACCGCGCTCGCCATCGAGGGCCCCTCGCTGGTCCGCCAGCTCGACAATCTCGAACGCCGCGGCCTGATCGAGCGGCGCGAGGACGAGAGCGACCGCCGGGCGCGGGGCATTTATCTCACCCGCGCCGGCCGCGACCTCGCGCGGCGCGTCGCCGAGGTGGGAACCGAGATCCAGGAGCGTCTGCTGGCCAAGGTGCCGTCCGCCGACCTGGAGATTTGCCAGCGCGTGCTGGCCAGCATCGAACGTGGACTGGACGAACGGTTTCAAGCGGCCGAGGAGCCCGCGACCAGAAGCGAGGAGCCCGCGACGAAGAGGAGGAAACCATGAACCGGATCGAGGTCAATGCCCCCAATCGCTGGCGTCTCGACACGCCCGGCGCCGCCGGCTGGCCGCGCAGCGCGCGCCCGGATGCGGCGCGGAAATATTTCATGGTCTCCGCCGATGGCCACGCCAACGAGCCGGCTACGCTGTGGCTCGACCGCATGGACAAGAAGTATCACGAGCGCCTGCCGCGCGTGGTCACCGACAAGGACGGCGTGCAGTGGCGGCTGAGCGAAGGTTATCGCCCCGACCGGCTGCGTCTCGCCACGCTCGAAGGCGAGGACCAGGCGCGCAACAAGGCGGGCGCCGATCCCTTGGGACGGCTGGCCGATCACGACCAGGACGGCATCGATGTCGAGCTGATCTTCCCCAACAAGGGCCTCGCCATGTGGGCCACGCCCGATCCGCAGTTCGCCATGGCGCAGTGCCGGGTGTGGAACGACTGGGCGTGGGAGCAGTTCGGCACGCACCAGGACCGCATGATTCCCGCAGGCTCCATCGCCACCGGCGACCTCGAGGGTTCGATCGCCGAGGTCCAGCGCCTGGCCAGGCTCGGCTTCAAGTGCCTGACGCTCCCGTGCAAGCCGATCTGGGGCGGCCACGATTCCAACCATGTGAACTACAACCTGCCGCACTTCGATCCGCTGTGGGCGGCGATCCAGGACGCCAACCTGCCGATCACTTTCCACGTCTCGACCGGCCGCGATCCGCGCGCCGCGCGCGGCAACGGCGGCGCCGTCGTGAACTACGTCTCGCACTCGCTGTCGCCCACCATCGAGCCGGTCGCCAATCTCTGCGCCTCGGG
>JAUXWB010000393.1 GCA_030684475.1 Reyranella sp.
TGCCCGGCCTCGACGGCGACGTCCGCGCCCGCGCCGATCGCGATCCCGATGTCGGCGGTCGCCAGGGCCGGGGCGTCGTTCACGCCGTCGCCGATCATGGCAACTTTCTTGCCCTGGGCCTGAAGCTCTCGGACCTTGGAAGCCTTGTCCTCGGGCAACACTTCCGCGAACACGGTGTCGATACCGAGTTCCTTGGCGACGGCATCGGCCACGGCCTGCGCATCGCCGGTCAGCATGGCGACCTGGATCCCCCGTTCGTGCAGCGCCGCGATGGCTTCGCGGCTCTCTTCGCGGATCGCGTCCGCCACGGCGTAAACGGCCAGCGCCTTGCCTTCGCGAACGAGATAGATCGCCGCCTGCCCCCGGCTGGCCGCAGCTTCGGCCGCCTCCAGAAGTGCCGGCGGCACCTGGACATTTTCGGCCTTGAGAAATGCCGGGCCACCCATATGGTATTCCGCGCCGTCGATCGTGGCCGCCACACCCTTGCCGGTGATCGCGCGGAAGCCATCGGCCGCAGGAACATCGATGCCTTTGTCCTCCGCCGTCTTCACGATGCCCCGGGCGATCGGATGCTCGGACTCGGATTCGATGCCGGACGCGATCCGAAGCGCTTCTTCCTCGGCCAGTCCTTCCGCGACGGACATGGCCACGACCCGGAACTCGCCGAGCGTCAGCGTGCCCGTCTTGTCGAAGATCACGGTGTCGAGGTTCCGGGCCTCCTCGAGCCCGCGGCGGTCCCGCACCAGAAGCCCGTTCCGGGCACCCAATGTCGTGGAGATGGCCACCACCAGCGGCACCGCCAGACCAAGCGCGTGCGGGCAGGCGATCACCAACACCGTCACCATCCGCACGACCGAGAAGTCGATCTCTGCCCCCAAGGACTGCCACACCACGATGGTGATGGCCGCAGCGGCGATCGCCACGACGGTCAGAATCCGGGCTGCGCGATCCGCAAGGTGCTGCGCTCTGGACTTGGACTTCTGTGCATCGGCCACGAGCCGCATGATGCCGGAGAGCTTGGTCTTCTCTCCCGTCCCGGTGACCTCGACGCGCAGCGATCCCTCTCCGTTGATCGTGGCGGCGATCACCTCGTCGCCTTCCTGCTTCTTCACCGGCCTGGACTCGCCGGTGATCATCGCCTCGTTGACGTCACTCTCCCCCTTTCGCACCATGCCGTCCGCGGGAACGCTCTCGCCCGGGCGAACCAGCACAAGATCTCCGTTCTGCAACGCGCTGACGGCGACCTTCTCCTCGCCTCCATCGGTGATCCGCGTCGCGGTGTCCGGAAGGAGCTTCGCCAGTTCCTTCAATGCCCCCTCGGCCTGACTGATCGACCGCATCTCGATCCAGTGGCCGAGCAGCATGATCGTGACCAGCGTGGCCAGTTCCCACCACAGCGCATTCGCCTGGATCAGCCCGAGCTGAACGACCCAGGAGAACAGGAAGGCGACCGCGATGGCGAGCGAGATGAGGGTCATCATCCCCGGCAGCCGGTCTCTCAGCTCTCGCCACGCTCCCCGCAGGAAGAGCAGACCGCCGTAGACGAACACGACCGTGGAGAGCACGGGGCCGATCCAGTCCGATCCGGGAAACGCCGGAGCCCGGTAGCCGAGAAGCTCCTGGATGTGGGCCGACCAGATGACCACCGGCACTGTGAGAGCAAGCGAAAGCCAGAAACGGTCCCGAAACATCGCGGGGGAGTGGCCCTCGTGCTTGTCATGGTTCCCATGGCCTGAATGGCCGGACGCGGG
>JAUXWB010000228.1 GCA_030684475.1 Reyranella sp.
CAGCCCGGCGCACCCTGTGACAGGTAGCGCGATGCGTCCGTTCCGACCTTATTCGGACTTCGGTAGGGGACGGGCTCAAACCGGACTCAGACGGCCTGGCGTGACGTACCATCCGTGGCAAGCTCCACCCTCACGCTCCAGGCGTCGTACCCGCGGCGTGCGCGGGCGGGTCATGCTTATGTAGGAGAACTGGCGCGGTCCAACCGCCAGCCTGCCGGAAACATAGCCCATTTCCTGCTGAACCTGCAACTTCACTCCGTTCACATTTGCGTGAACGAGTGCTGGCAGTGCCAGCACGCCGATGCCACCCGCTCTAGGACACCATCGCATAGGCCGGCTGCCGGACATCGGCGCCAGCGCGCAGGAAGCCGGTCTTGCCGTCGAGCAGGATCGCCTCGACCGAACAGGCGCGACGGGTCAGCGCCGGCCACATCTCGACATCGTGGCCGCGGCGCGCGAGGTCGTCGATCGTCGCGGCCGGCAGGCGCGCCTCGATGTTCAGCCGCCCGGGCAGGTGCGTGTAGGGCGCAAAGGAGTTGGGGAAACTGAAGGTCGCGAAGCGCGGCTGCTCGATCGCCTCCTGGATATCCATGCCGAAGTGGAAGGCGTTGAGAAACATCTGCAGCATCGCCTGGACTTGCACGTCGCCGCCCGGCGCGCCGAACGGGATCACGCTACCGTCGTCGCGCACGGCGAGGGCGGGATTGGGCGTGAGCCGCGGCCGCTTGCCCGGCGCCACCCCGGAGGGATGACGGGGGTCGGGCCGCGACTGCGTCCCGCGCCCCGACGGCACGATGCCGAGACCCGGGATCACCGGCGAGCGCCACGATCCATCCGACGGTGTCGCCGACATGGCATTGCCCCAGCGGTCGACGGCACAGCAGTAGGAGGTGTCGGGCTCCACGACAGAATCGCTCCCGGCCCGTGACCGCGTTGCAGTGGGCGGCGGCATGTTGCTGGGATGCCGGCCGAGCGGCGGCGGCATGTCGGGCATGGCGCGGCTCCTGTCGATAGCGCCGACGCGGGTTGCGACATGGGCGTCGGACAAGAGTTCGTCCATGCCGACATCGACGAACAGCGGATCGCCGTAGCGATACTCGCGGTCGGCGCAGGCCGCCTTCATGATCTCGGTGATGAGGTGGATGTAGTCGGCGCTGTTGTGCTTCAAGCCCTTGAGCCCGCCCGCGGCCTCGATCATGCGCAGCGCCTGCGCCAGCATCGGCCCCTGGCACCACGGTCCGCAGGTGAAGACCTCGAAGTCGCGCCAGCGGACCTTGACCGGTTCCTCGTAGCGGCTGTGGAAGTTGGCGAGGTCGTCGCGCGCCAGGTAGCCGCCGTTCTGCTCGTGGTAGCGTACGATCGTCTCGGCGATGTCACCGCAATAGAAGGCGGCGCGCGCCGCCTGCAGGCCGGCCTGCCGGCCGCGCTTCTCCGCCGCGCGCTCCTGGTCGACCATATACTGCAGGGTGCCGGCGAGGTCGGTCTGCAGGAAGCGATCGCCGACTCGCGGCAGCTTGCCGCCGGGCAGGAAGATGGCGGCGTTGGACGGCCAGGAGCGGTAGCCCGACTCATACTCCTTGATCATTGTCGCCATGTACTCGAACACGGCAAAGCCCTCGCGGGCATAACGGATGGCAGCCCCCGCCACGTCGCCGAACGACATTGTGCCATAGTCGCCGAGTGCCGTGATCCAGGCGTCGGGCGCGGCCGGCACCACGGTGCGCAGCAGGCCAAGCGGCATCTTGCCGCCATGCTCGCGCATGAAGAGGTCGGCGGGAAAGCGCTTGGGCCAGTGGCCGAGGCCGGCAATGGTGACGACCCTCCCCCCTTTGTCTCCTTGAGGCCCGGTGCGGATCATGATCGGCGCCACACCGGCCACGTTCACTTCGTCGGGATGCAGGACGGCCAGCGCAATGCCTGCGGCGCAACCCGCGTCGATTGCATTGCCGCCGGCCTCGAGGATGGCAAATCCCGCCGCGGCGGCGAGGTAGTGTCCGGCCGAGACGGCGTGACGGCTGCCGTAGAGCGTGGGGCGGGTGGAGGTCATGAGGCTGCCGCCTTGGCCTTCAGTGCCTGCGCCACTTTGGACGCGGGCTCGCGGCCCAGCGCCGCGCATATGTCGCGCCCGGCTTTCGCTATGGCATCGAGATCGACGCCATGCGCGATGCCGAGGCCGTTCATCAGGTAGAGCACGTCCTCGGTGCCGACATTGCCCGAGGCGCCCTTGGCGTAGGGGCAGCCGCCCAGGCCCGCCACGGCGGTGTCGAACACGGCGATGCCGCGTTCCATGATGGCCATGATGTTGGCCAGCGACTGGCCATAGGTGTCGTGGAAATGCGCCGCGATCTTTTCACGCGGCATCCTTGCCGCCACGGCGTCGATCATGGCGACGCACTCGCCCGGCGTGCCGACGCCGATCGTGTCGCCGAGCGAGACCTCGTAGCAGCCCATCTTGAACAGCTGCTCCGACACTTCGGCAACTTTCGCCGGCGCCACTTTGCCGTCGTAGGGGCAGGCGATCACCGTCGAGACGTAGCCGCGCACCTTCATGCCGTGCTTCTGCGCCGCCTCCATCACCGGGGCGAAGCGCTCGAAACTCTCGTCGATCGAGCAGTTGGTGTTCTTGCGGCAGAAGGCCTCCGAGGCCGCGGTGAAGATCGCGATCTCCTCGCACTTCGACTCGACGGCGCCATTCATGCCCTGCTTGTTGGGCACCAGCACGGGATAGGACACGCCGGGCTTGCGCCTGATGCGGGCCATCACCTCGTCGGTGCTGGCCATCTGCGGCACCCACTTGGGCGAGACGAAGCTGCCGGCCTCGACCGCCGAGTGGCCGGCCGCCGACAGCGCATCGATCAGCGCGACCTTGGCCTCGACGGGCACGGGCTTGGCCTCGTTCTGCAGGCCGTCGCGGGGGCCCACTTCGACCAGCCGGACTTTCTTGGGAAGATTCATCGTTGCCTCCGAATGGCGTCGCGCCATACTTGCGCCAATTCAGGAGAAAGACCATGGCGCAGCAGCTCAGCAATCAACGCATCGCCTGGTTCAACGGCAAGTTCATGCCGGAGAACCAGGTCATGATCCCGTTCCGCGACCGCAGCTGGAAGTATGGCGACGGCGCCTTCGACATGACGCGGACCTTCGAGGGCGCGCCCTTCCGCCTGAAGGAACACATCGACCGGTTCTACCGCTCGCTGCGCTACCTCCAGATCGATCCCGGCATCGGCCCCAAGGAGATGGTGGCGGCGAGCGAGGAGGTCGTGGCGCGGAACGAGCATCTGCGCGCCGCCGCCGGCGACTGGTGGGTCGGCCAGCGGGTCAGCCGCGGCGTCGACGCCGTGGGCGACGAGGGCTGGGAGCACACCGGCCCCAACGTGGTGATCGAGGTGCTGCCGCTGCCGCTCGCCAAGCGCGCCCATCTGTTCCGCGACGGCGCCGAGGTCATCACGACCACAATGCGCCGCACCGCGCCCTCGATGCTGTCGCCGCGCGCCAAGACCCACAACTATCTCAACATGATCATGGCCGAGAAGCCGGTGAAAGCGCTCAACCCCGACGCCTGGGCGATCCTGCTCGACGAGCACGGCAACCTGGCCGAGGGACTGGGCAGCAACTTCTTCATCGTCCGCGATGGCCAGCTCTTCACGCCGTCTGAACGCTACGTGCTGCCCGGCGTCAGCCGGCAGATGACCATCGACATGGCCCAGTCCCTCGGCATCGCGAGCACGGCGGGCGACATCGACCTGTTCGACGCGGCCAACGCCGAGGAGATGTTCCTCACCTCGACCAGCCTCTGTATCCTGCCGGTCAGGAGCTTCAACGGCGCCCCGGTGGCCGACGGCAAGGTGCCCGGCCCGATCACGAAGAAGCTGATCGACGCCTACTCGAAGAGCGTCGGCTGCGATTTCGTGGCCCAGTACCTCAAGTTCCTGCAGTAGCGCCGCCTCGCCAACAGGCGTAGACTCTGCCGCGTGGTAGATCGCGGCGACGTCGTGATCGGACTATCGTGATCACCGACCGGCTCGCGACCTTCGGACTTCATCGTTCGCAAGGAGGCAGTCATGGCCATGCAGGACCACGTTCGAAATCCCCTCGAGTGGGCTTGGGATCACCTCAAGCAGACCGGCCACGCCATGGAGGCGACGGCCCATACCATGGACGGTGCCTGGGAGGACCATGCTGCGCCGCCCACGGTCCGCCGCATCGGCGCCACCGACATCGGCGATGCGCTGGCCAAGGGCTTCAAGGATTTCGGAGCGTGCCGGACCGACGTCGTCTTCCTCTGCCTGATCTATCCCATCGCCGGCCTGATCATTTCGCGCATGGCCTTCGACTACGGCATGGTCGCGCTGATCTTCCCTCTGGTCGCGGGCTTCGCCCTGATCGCGCCCCTGTTCGGCGTCGGCCTCTACGAAATGAGCCGCCGTCGCGAGCTCGGCATCGCCGCCGGCTGGACGGACGCCTTTGCGGTCGTGCGCTCCCCGGCGATCGGCGCGATCATCGTGATGGGGTTGCTGCTGCTGGCGCTTTTCTGCCTGTGGCTGTTCGCTGCTAATTTCATCTACACCGTGACACTGGGGCCCGACGCACCGGTCTCGGCCGCCGCCTTCGCCCGCGATGCCCTGACGACGCCCGAGGGCTGGACCATGGTAGGGGTCGGTACGGGCGTCGGATTCCTGTTCGCCCTCGCGGTGCTGATCATCAGCGTGGTCTCGTTCCCGCTGCTGCTCGAGCGCAACGTCGGCGTCGGCACCGCGATCGCCACGTCGGTCCGTGCCGTGCGCGCCAATCCCGGCCCGATGGCGATGTGGGGGGTGATCATCGCGGCGAGCCTCGTCGTGGGCGCCATCCCGCTGCTGGTCGGCCTCGCCGTCGTGCTGCCGGTGCTGGGACACGCGACCTGGCACCTCTACCGCAAGGTGGTGGCGTAACGACGCTCAGCTGGCCTCGAACTCCACCAGCTCGGCACCTTCGGCGACCTGCTCGCCAACGGCATAGCGCACGCTCTTGATCGTGCCGTCGGCGGGTGCTGCGAGCGTGTGCTCCATCTTCATCGCTTCGAGCACGAGGAGCGGCTGGCCTTTGCTCACTGTGTCGCCGGCCTTCACGCGCAGGTCGATGATCTTGCCGGGCAGCGGCGCCCGCACCGTGGCCTCTGCGGCGCCCGCCGCCTCGTACATCGCGAGGTCGAACGGATCGACCAGTCTCAGCCGGCGGCTGCCACCGTCGGAAAACAGCGTGTAGTCGACGCCGCCGTCGATCGCCGCCCGCCGCACCACCGTCGCCACGAAAGTGTCGCCCGCCAGCACGATGGCCAAGCGCCCGTCCTCCGCACGCCGCACGCGCGCTTCCTGTGCGCCGCCGGGCAATTCGAGGCTGAGGCCGCCGTCGCGCCGCCGCCGCGCGATCACCGTGACGTCGCGCTCGCCGTCCTTCCAGCGCACCTCGTCGTGACCCTCGTCGAGCAGCCTGAAACCGTTCTGTTCATTCCATGGCGAATGGGGATCGCCCGCGGTCGGTGCCCTGTCCTGCCACTCGACCAGCCGTGCCAGCGTGGCGATCGCAAAGGCGCGGTCGTCGGCCGGCACCAGAGCGGCAAACAGCGTCTCGCGATGGCGTTCGATGAAGCCGGTATCGACCTCGCCGCCGATGAAGGCGGGATGGCTGCACAGCGCCTTGAGCAGTGCCGCGTTCGTCGTGACGCCCACCACCTCGGTCTCGCCCATCAGCGCCGCCATGCGCCGGAGCGCCGAGGCCCGGTCGCGATCGTGCACGATCACCTTGGCGATCATCGGATCGTAGAAGGGCGTGACTGTATCGCCCTGGCGCACGCCGGTGTCGACGCGCACATGCGCGCCCTCCTCCGGCAGCTTCAGGTGAACCAGCGTGCCGGTCGACGGCAGGAAGTTGCGCGCCGGATCCTCGGCGTAGAGGCGGACTTCAACGGCGTGGCCGTCGATACTGAGTTGCTCCTGCGCGAGCGGCATCCGGCCGCCCGCCGCGACCACGAGTTGCCACTCGACCAGATCCTGGCCGGTGATCATCTCGGTCACGGGATGCTCGACCTGCAGCCGGGTGTTCATCTCCATGAAGAAGAACGTGCCGTCCTGATCGGCGATGAATTCTACCGTGCCGGCACCCTGGTAGCCGATCGCCTTGGCCGCCGCGACCGCGGCCTCGCCCATCGCCTTGCGCCGCGCCGGATCCATGTTGGGCGCCGGCGCCTCCTCGATCACCTTCTGGTGGCGGCGCTGGATCGAGCAATCGCGCTCGAAGAGATAGAGGCAGGAGTTTGAGTCGGCGAAGACCTGGATCTCGATGTGGCGCGGCCGGGTGAGATATTTCTCCACCAGCACATGGTCGTCGGCGAAGGCGGCCTTGGCTTCGCGCTTGGCGCCGGCGAGTGCGTCGGCGAACTTGTCGGCGCTTTCGACCACCCGCATGCCCTTGCCGCCGCCGCCGGCCGAGGCCTTGATCAACACCGGGAAACCGATGCGGACAGCTTCCTTTGCCAGGAGTTCGGGCGACTGGTCGTCGCCATGATAGCCCGGCACCAGCGGCACCTTGGCCTTTTCCATGATCTTCTTGGCTTCGCTCTTGGAACCCATGGCGCGGATGGCGGCGGGCGGCGGGCCGATGAACACGAGCCCCGCCTTGGCGCAGGCCTCGGCGAAACCGGCGTTTTCGGAGAGGAACCCGTAGCCCGGATGGATCGCCTGCGCGCCGGTGCGCCTGGCCGCGTCGATGATCCGGTCGCCCAGCAGGTAGCTCTCGCGCGCCGGCGACGGGCCGATATGGACCGCCTCGTCGGCCATTGCCACATGGCGCGCGCCGCGGTCGGCGTCGGAAAAGACCGCCACGGACTTGATGCCGAGCCGCCGCGCCGTCTTGATGACCCGGCAGGCGATCTCGCCGCGGTTGGCGATCAGGATCTTGGAGAACATCGCCACCTTATTTCGGCCACGCCGGCCAGAATTCCGTGCACGGCGCGTCGACCCAGCCCGGATCTTCCCCCAGCGCGCGGACCCAGTCCGCCCACGCGACGAATTCGTCGAAAGCGTCGCGCGGGACTTTGGGCTGCTCGCGCAGAAACGCCTCCTTCGCCTGTTCCGTGGCGGCGCCGGGCACGAGGACCATCTTCCAGGGTACCCGACGGCAATAGGTGGCGGCCCCCTCGGCGCGCGCCTCGGCGCCGCGGGTGCTCATGAACGCGTCGAAGGCAAATGTGCCGGCCGGGGCCTCGGGATTATCCGTCAGTCCCTTCCAGATCGCGTCCTGGGCGATGCAGCGAGCTTGGCGGCGGTCGATGGCGGCGACAGCCTTCTTCCAGGGTGTCGCGTCGCCGATGCCGCAGAGTTCGACGGCAATCACGGCCTGTGCCAAGGTCGGTCCGACCAACTCCAGCACCTTGCCGGCCGCAAACAGCTTCTCCTCGGACTGCGCCCAGCACGGCGTCGCGACCAGAAGCGACAAAGCGAGCAAAAATTTCCTCATACCACCCACCTCGGTTGGCGCTTTTCCAGGAATGCGCTCATGCCTTCCAGCGCCTCCTCGGTCACGCATTGATGGGCGACATGCTCGCCCAGGACATCTGCCGACGAGGAATCGTGCGGCAGGGCATCGATCTCGGTAATCAGCTTCTTGATCAGGGTCTGCACCGAGGGCGCACCGCGCATCAGTTCGGCAGCCAGCGTCGCCACCGTCTCGTCGAGCGCACCGGCCTCGACCACCTGATCGACCAGGCCGAGACGGAGCGCCGTTGCCGAATCGAACAGGCCGCCATGCATCAGGAGCTGGCGCGCCACGCGCGGTCCCACCGCCTGGATCAGCACCGGAATGGCGATGCCCGCCAGCAGGCCGTTGCGGGCCGAGGTGAGGCCGAACCGTGCATCCGATACGGCGATGGCAAAATCGCAGGCCAGCATCAGGCCGATGCCGCCGCCCACCGCCGCGCCATGGACGCGGGCGATCGAGGGCTTGGGGAAGTCGTAGATCGCCTGGACCGCGCCCATCATGGCATCGGCGCCGACCCGGCGCGTGATGGCATCGAGATTGGGCCAGGTCAGCACCCAGTTGAAATCGCCACCGCCCGAGAAGACAGGCCCCTCGCCCGCCACCACCAGCACGCGCACGTCGGTGTCGGCAGCAAAGCCCGCGACCGCCTCGACGATCGCGCGGGCGGTGTCGGCGTCGAAGGAATTCATTGCCTTCGGCCGGTTGAGGGTGAGCGTCGCCACGCCACTCTCGAGCTTCGTCATGACGGATGAAATCATCGCCCGATCACATCCGGAAGACGCCGAACTTGGTCGGGCCGATCGGCTGGTTCATCGATGCCGACAGTGCCAGGCCCAGCGCCATGCGCGTGTCGACCGGATCGAGGATGCCGTCGTCCCACAGCCGCGCCGTGGCGTAATAGGGATGGCCCTCGCGCTCGTAGGCCTCCCGGACCGGCTGCTTGAAGGCTTCCTCGTCTTCCTTCGACCACGTCCCGCCCTTGGCCTCGATATTGTCGCGCCGGACCGTGGCCAGCACGCTCGCCGCCTGTTCGCCGCCCATCACCGAGATGCGGGCCGACGGCCACATCCACAGGAAGCGCGGGCTATAGGCGCGGCCGCACATGCCGTAGTTGCCGGCCCCGTAGCTGCCGCCGACAATCACCGTGAACTTCGGCACAGCCACCGTCGATACCGCCGTCACCATCTTGGCGCCGTCGCGGGCAATGCCGCCGGCCTCATACTTCTTGCCGACCATGAAGCCCGTGATGTTCTGCAGGAACAGCAGCGGAATGCCGCGCTGGCCGCAGAGCTCGATGAAATGCGCGGCCTTCAGCGCCGATTCGTTGAACAGGATGCCGTTGTTGCCGACGATGCCGATGGGATAACCCCAGATGCGGGCAAAGCCGGTCACGATGGTCGTGCCATAGAGGTGCTTGAATTCGTCTAGCTCGCTGCCGTCGACCAGCCGGGCGATGATCTCGCGGATGTCGTAGGGCGTGCGCGTGTCCATCGGCACCACGCCGTAGAGCTCGTCGGCGGGATATTTGGGCTCGCGCGGCGGGAGTAGCGACACCGACGGTGATTTCTTCCAGTTGAGGTTGGCCACGATGCGGCGCGCGAGGCCGATCGCGTGGCTGTCGTTCTGGGCATAGTGGTCGGCAACGCCCGAGGTCCGGGCGTGGACGTCGGCGCCGCCCAGCTCCTCGGCACTCACGATCTCGCCGATGGCGGCCTTCACGAGCGGCGGGCCGGCCAGGAAGATGGTGCCCTGGTTGCGTACGATCACGGTCTCGTCGCTCATCGCCGGCACGTAGGCACCGCCCGCCGTGCACGATCCCATCACGACGGCGATCTGCGGAATGCCCTGCGCCGACATGTTGGCCTGGTTATAGAAGATGCGGCCGAAGTGGGTCTTGTCGGGAAACACCTCGGGCCATTGCGGCAGGTTGGCGCCGCCGGAATCGACCATGTAGATGCAGGGCAGCCGGTTCTCCATCGCCACTTCCTGGGCGCGGAGATGCTTCTTCACCGTCATCGGATAGTAGGTGCCGCCCTTCACCGTGGCGTCGTTGCAGACGATCACGCATTCGACGCCGCTCACCCGGCCGATGCCGGTGATCACGCCCGAGCCCGGCGCCTCGTCATCGTACATGCCCATCGCGGCCAGCGGCGACAGTTCGAGGAACGGCGAGCCGGGATCGAGCAGGGCCCGTACGCGTTCGCGCGGCAAGAGCTTGCCGCGCGAAACGTGACGCTGGCGCGACGCCTCGCCGCCGCCCAGCCGGACCTGCTCGGTGCGGCGCTGCAGATCCTCGACCTGGGCGCGCATCGCCTCGGCGTTGCGTTTGAAGGCCTCGGAACGGGTGTCGATCTGGGAGGAAAGTACGGTCATGCCTCGGTCAAACTGCCCGGACCAGCGCCGGCGTGCAAGGGAGCGGTTGAGGGTCCCGAAGTAGGCTGCTTGGCCCGCCACGTCGAACGGCGGCCCCAGATGCCACGTTTCACCGATCAAGGCACCGTTCGAGAGAACGGATCCGGCCATGCTGCCTCAGGCGCGAACCGGAAGTTCGACGACTCCGGTGCCCAGCACCGAGAGCTCGTTGTTCTGGTTGTGCGCCTCCTGCTCGATCTCGACGAGATGACGTCCGTCCTCGATGTACTTGCGCTTCACCTTGCCCTTGATGAAGAGCATGTCGCCTGCCGGGTTGTGACGGCGGATCTTGCAGGTGGCACGGCGCAGGAAGCCGTCGTCGCCCATCCAGTTGGTCATGTGGTGCGTCAGCCAGGAGCTGCGCTCGGGACCGTAGTCGTAGGCGCCGGGCGCGCCCACTTCGTGGGCGAACTCCTCCTCCCAGTGCACCCGCTCCGGGCAGTCGGGAATGCCGAAGCGGTTCGTGATGCCGATGCCGGGATGCGCGTCGATCAGCTTCCATGCCAGCTTGTTGGCGCGGATGTAGAGGCCGCCCCAACCCTGGGCGTAGGCGATGAAGCCGGTCACCGTCATCGGCCCCTTCATCATCACCGGCAACGCCTCGCCCTCGGCGACGTCCTGCCAGTAGCGCGGCACCGCGCCCCGGATCCTCTCCTCGGCGTAGAGTTTGTAGGCGTCCTTCAGCTCCTGCTCGGTGTATCGCCGCGGCGAGCGTGCGTTCACGTCCTTGTACTTGGTACCCTGCTCGCGGGCGTGATCCCGCTCCGTGCGGAAGCACCAGCTATCGGCGGCCGCCACCAGGTCGCCGTGCTGGTTGTAGAAATCCACGTGATAGGTCTGCTGGATCGCCCGGCCGGCAAAGCGCGTCTGGTGCTCGACGATGTCCTTCAGCCACGCTTCGGTGGAGATCGTGTCGTTGCGACGGACGGTCTTGTGCCACGTCCAATCCGATCCCGACCACATGGCATGGATGCCGGCGAGGCCGCCGACGTAACCCGAGACGATGCGGCTCGTGGCGAACAGGAAGCTCGGCAGCGCAATGATGCCGCCGTGGCTGGTCTTCTCGGCGTAGTCGGGAACGCACCAGAGGGGGTTGTCGTCGCCGATGCCGTGCGCGTAGTGGCGGATGTTGTCCCGCGTCGCCTCGTAGCACCACGGCTCGGCGGTCTGGCCGATCTTGACGCCGATTCTCTGGCGCAGCTCGTCCAGACCCTTTTCCGTGATCTTGGGGAAACTGCGCTCGGTCGTGATGGTCATTGACGGTCCTCTCTTCTTCGGATTGTTCAGGCGGCGCCGGTCGCGGCGCCCTGCTCGCGCTCGCGCAGCGCCTTGCGGTTCACCTTGCCGGCCGGGGTCTTGGGAAGCTCGGGCGCGAAGGCGACGAGCCGCGGATATTCGTGCTGGCTCAGCCGGCTTCGGACGAGGTCCTGGATCTCGCGGATGAAGGCTTCGTCGCCCGGGCGCGCCGAGACCACGAAAGCCTTGACGATCTGGCCACGCAGCGGATCGGGGACGCCGATGGCGGCGGCTTCGCGGACGTCGGGATGCTTGAGGATCGCGTCCTCGATCTCGACGGCGCTCATCGTCCATCCGGCCGAGATGATGACGTCGTCCGCCCGGCCGCCGTGATAAAAGTAGCCGTCCTCGTCGGTCCGCCCGAGATCCTTGGTCGGCAGCCAGGCGTTGCGCCGCCAGACCTTGAGCTCTCCCGTCACGCCGGGCGGGCAAGGCTGACCGGAAGGGTCCTGGACCTCGACCCGGCAGCCGGGGACGGGCTTGCCGAGCGATCCGCGCTTGACGGTGAAATCGGGAGCGCCCGGGTAGGCCGCCAGGATCACGCCGATCTCGGTCGTGCCGTACATGCTGCAGAGCGGCGCGCCGAACGTCGCCTCGACGAAGGACGCCGTCTCGTCGTCGACCGGCTCGCCGGTGAACGACAGCTTCTGCAGGGCGTAGCGATAGCGCGCCGCTGCACCCGAATTCCTCATCATGCGATAGTGCGTGGCGGCCGCGGAGAGGTTGGTGAAGCGGTGATCCTGCAGGGCGCGAAGCAGGCGCTCGGCATCGAACTTCCCGGCATAGGCGCCGATGGTGATGCCAAGGGCGAGCGGCGCCAGCGTGCCATGCCAGAGGCCATGCCCCCAGGCCGGCGACGAGGGGCAGATGAAGCGATCGCCGGGCCGCAGTCCGGTTCCGTAAAGTGCCGCCACCATGAGGGTGACGATCGACCGCTGCGTATGCCTGACGGCTTCGGGCATCTCGCGCGTGGTGCCGGAGGTGTACTGGAAGATCGCGAGATCGTCGGCGCGCGTCACCGGCATGAAGTGCGGCGCGAAGCGCTCGAGCCCCGCAATGAAAGATGGGTCGGCAACGACGACCTCGAGGCCGGGCCTGGGCTGAACAAGCGATGCCTTCTCCCCGTTCGTCACGAGCAGGCGGGGCGAGCAATCGTCGATGCGAAGCCTCACCCCGTCGGGTCCGAAGAGCGTGAACAGCGGCACGGCGATGGCGCCCAGCTTCATCGTGCCGAAGATCGCCATGTAGAACGCCCGCGACGGCTCGAGCATGACGGCGACGCGGTCACCGGCCGTCACACCCTGACCGGCGAGATAGTGCGCGAAACGCGATGAATCTTCGGCGATCTGCCGAAAGCTCAGCGTCTCGTCGTCGCCGTTGGCGTGAGCGACGACGACGGCCGTGCGCTCTCCCTCGACATGCCTGTCGATGCATTCATGCGCGATGTTCAGTTGCTGCCGATCGCCGTCGAACAGCTCCCAGAGCCCGCCGGTGGAGAACTGCGCCTGCGCGTCGGCATAGCTCTTGTACGCCGTCAGCTTGGTCATCGAGGGCCCGCCAGGGTTGGAACGTCGCAGCGCTTCGCCAACCTAGAGCCACGGCTCGGTAATTGTCTAATGGAATTGATAATTGTATAAGTACAATATCGGAAAATGACCCTCAACGTCACTCGCCGACGACTTACGGCAGCCGCGACAGCGTGCGCCAGCGCGCGCCCTGGGCGATGAAGGCGCGCTGGTTGGCGAGCGCCGTGGCGAATTCGGGATCGCGCTCGGCCTGTTCCTTGAGCACGACCTCGGTGTTCGTACGGAAGGCCGCGAGCAGCTCCGGCGACCACCGCTTGATGACGACGCCCGAGGCCCGCAGCTTTTCCAGCGCAATGCCCTGCACGTTCGGGGAGCGGCTCAGCATCCACACGATGTTGGCTTTGCAGGCCGTCTCGATCTGCGCCCGCTGGGCCAGCGACAGCTGCTCCCACCTGTCCTTGCGCATCAGGAAATCGAGCACGGCCGAGGGCTGCTGCCAGCCCGGCAGGTAGTAAGGCAGCCCGAGCTTGTCGAAGCCGAGCGCGGCGTCGATGGCCGGCGTCGACATTTCGCCGCCGTCGACCTTGCCCTGCTGCAATTGCCAGAAGAAGTCGCCGGCCGGCAGCGGCACCACCGTGGCGCCGAGCCTCGCGACGACCTCGGCGGCGAGCCTGCCGAAGCGCAGCCGCAACCCCTTGAGGTCGGCCACCGTGTTGAGGTCGCCGCGGTACCAGCCACCGCCCTTGGGGCCCTGCATGCCGCAGGGGATTCCGGTCACGCCGAGCTTCTCGTAGGCGTCGCGGTGGATGCGCCCGCCGTCGCCCTCGATCATCCACGCGGTCATGTCCTCGGGACCGGGGCCGAACGGGACGGTGGCGAACACGCTGAACACGGGCGCCTTGGCGGCGGCGTAGCCCGACCAGGTGAAGGCGGCCTCGAGATCGCCGGCGACGATGGCGTCGAGCATGTCGGCGGTGGGCGCAACGCGCCCGGGCTCGAGAATCTTGATGGTCAAGGCACCGCCGGACATGTGCTTGACCGTACGGGTGAAGACACGGACGCCTTCGCCCGAGCCCGGCAGCGCGGGGTTGAAGGCCGTCTGCATCTTCAGGATGCGCGCCGGCGCCGGCCCGACGTCGGCGGCTTTCGATTTGTCCTTGGGTTTGTCCTGGGCGAACACACCCGCCGCCGCAAGCGAGCCTGCGGCGATGACGGCAATAACCAGGAATTTACGGCGCACGACTGACCATCCGCCGCCCGGCTCCCCCTGTTCCCCAACCGCTTGTGCGGTCTTCTTCACTTGCGACAAATCTTGCATGCGATGGGTCCAGGGACAAGTCGAAGGCGGGCCCTACAGGGCAGCCAGCCCACGGCCGATCAGGATCCGCTGCACGTCGCTGGTGCCCTCGTAGATCTGGCAGACGCGCACGTCGCGCCAGATCTTCTCGACCAGGTAGTCGGACACGTATCCGTAGCCGCCGTGGATCTGAATCGCGGCCGAGCAGACTTCCTCGGCCATCTCGGAGGCATAGAGCTTCGCCATTGCGGCCTCCGTGAGGCATGGCTGCCCGGCGTCGCGCAGGGTGGCGGCATGCCACACCATCTGCCGCGCGACGGCGATCTTGGTCGCCATGTCGGCGAGGCGAAACTGCACGGCCTGGTGATTGATGATCTTGGTGCCGAAGGCCTCGCGCTCGCCGGCATAGGCCCGCGCCGCCTCAAACGCCGCCCGCGCCATGCCGACCGACTGGGCCGCGATCCCGATGCGGCCGACCGACAGATTGGCCAGCGCCACCCGGTAGCCCTCGCCCTCCGCGCCCAGCATCGCGTCGGCGCCCACGGCGCAGTCTTCCAAGGCGATCTGGCAGGTGTCGGACGATTTTTGCCCCAGTTTCTTCTCGACCGACGCCACGCGATAGCCGGCCGTCTTGGTCGGCACGATGAAGCAGGAAATCCCCCGCTTGGCCGAGTTGGGATCGGTCACGGCGAAGACCAGCGCCATGTCGGCCGACCGCCCCGAGGTGATGAACTGCTTCACCCCGTTCAGCACCCAGCCGTTGCCGCGCCGCTCGGCCCGCGTCTTGAGGTTCGAGGCGTCGGAGCCCGCCTGCGGCTCGGTCAGGCAGAAGGCCCCCAGCACCTCGCCGCCGGCCAGCGGTTTCAGCCACCTCTCCTTCTGCTCCGGCGAGCCATAGGCCAGCAGCGCCGCGCAGTCCGGCGAGTTGTTGACGCTCATCACCGTCGAGAGCCCGCCGTCGGCCGCGGCGATCTCCTCCAGCGCCAGCACGTAGGAGATCATGTCGGCGCCGGCGCCGCCCCACTCGGCCGGCACGCACATGCCCATGAAGCCCAGGCGCCCCATCTCGGCCAGCAGCGGCCGCGGGATCTCGCCCGCCGCCTCCCAGGCGCGGACATGGGGCAGCACCTGCTCCTGCGCAAAGGCGCGGGCGGTGTCGCGGATCAGGATCTGTTCTTCGCTGAGGATCATCGCCCTCTTCCTTTAGTTGGAGCCACGCGCCAAGGAAACGGGAAACGGGCGAGCGGCGGAACGCCGCCCGCCCGGTGTCCCGAGCGGCAGTGTCACACCCCAAGGTGTCACACCAAGTTGAGACAAATGTTGTGACACAGGCCAATCGCCCACCTGTGCCCTCGCGGGAATCTGCCCCTGCGGCCCCACCTCGGGCGGCCGCAGAAGACCGTCGAATCAGCTCTCGGGCGCGTTTTTCGCGCCTCGGTCCACCCCACTGCCGGACAGTCCTCGGCGGGGGCAGCCTTGTGCTTGCTACTCACGGCTCAGTACCCGGTCAGGGCAAGGCCGAGGGACGGCCCCTCATCCTCCAGGGATCGTACCCGGCGGGCGCGCCGGGCGGGGCATGGTCAAAGGTCTTAAGCGTCGACCCTCGGGTCGGCGATCTCAGCTCAAAGTCACAAGCTGGACGTCAGGACAGGAGCGTCTTCACGAACCCCAAGGTCGGATCGACGTTGGCCGCCGCCGTCTCATAGTAGCGGGCCTGGGCCTGCCGGCCGGCGCCCCTCACGCGGTTCTCCCAGACGTTGCGCAGCCCCTCATAGCGGAGCGAGAGCGCGTCGCCCGCGCCCGCCGCCGCGACGTCGCCCAGCAGATCGAGCGGCGAGCCCGAGAGATCGGTGCCCTGCGCCGCCAGCCGCGCCTGGAGCTGGCCGAGCCGTTGCCCGGCCTTCTGCCGGGCCTTGTCGGCGTCGGCCTCGCCCGCCTGCTCGTCCTGCTGCGCCCTCATCTCGTCGACCGAAGCCGCATTGCGCTGCTGGGCGGCGAGGAAGTTGAAGTCGTTGCGCTGCCCTGCGGCGCGCTGCAGCTGCTGGGTGACGCCGATGG
>JAUXWB010000394.1 GCA_030684475.1 Reyranella sp.
AAAATTCTGTCCGAGCGATTTGCGGGCCGAGAGGTCATGCTGACGAATGACGTCGCGGAGCGGCGGCAGGTCGTCGATCGCGCTCATGCCGGCCGCGCCGCCGCCATGCGGGCGGCCAGCCGCAGCGCGGCGATCAGGCTCGATGGATTGGCGCGGCCGCTGCCGGCAATGTCGAACGCGGTGCCGTGGTCAGGCGAGGTGCGGATGAACGGCAGGCCCAGCGTGACGTTGACCGCGTCCTCGAAGGCAATGGTCTTGATCGGGATCAGCGCCTGATCGTGATACATGCAGATCGCGCAATCATAGGTCTTGCGCGCGGCGTCGTGGAACATGGTGTCGGCCGGCAACGGTCCCCGGACCTCGATGCCTTCGTTGCGCAGGATTTCGATCGCGGGCGCCACGATGGTCTGGTCCTCGATGCCGAGCGAGCCGTCTTCGCCGGCGTGCGGATTGAGGCCTGACACCGCGAGGCGCGGACGGGCGAGGCCGAAGCGGGCTTTCAGATCCGCCACCGCGATGCGGGCGGTGGTGACGATCAATTCGCTCGACAGCTGCGCGATCGCCTCGCGCAGCGAAAGATGGATGGTTACCGGCACCACGGCGAGGGTGGGCGACCACAGCATCATCACCGGCTGCGGCGTGCCGCCGCCGCTTGCCGCGAGTTCGGCGAGAAATTCGGTATGGCCCGGATGCCGAAAGCCGGCGCGGTAAAGCACGCTCTTGGCGATCGGATTGGTGACGACCGCACTTGCCCGCCCGGTGACGACGTCGGCTACCGCCTGGCGAATCGAGGCCAGCGCCGCCGCCGCGCTGCTGTCGTCGGGGTGGCCGGGTCGCGCCGTCGCGGCCTGGCCGGTGGCCACCACCGGCAAGGCGTCGGCGAATACGGCGGCCGCATCCTCGGGCCTGACGTCGGCGAGTTTTACCTTCAGTCCGAGAATTTCCGCTCGCTTGCCGACGGAGTCGCGATCGCCAACCAGATAGAATGCCGGGAGCTTCAGTTCATCGCGGCGCAGCCACGCCTTGATCGTGATATCGGGCCCGATACCCGCAGGTTCGCCTGACGTCAGCGCGAGGGGCTTTGCCATGCATCAACGATATTCGATCATCGCGGCTTTGCGGACTTCTCGCAGGTAGGCTTTCGACTTCGCCTCGTACTTCTCGATATACATCTTGTCGCGGATTTCCCGCTTCTTCGGCGTATCGACAGTGGTGGGCTTGCGTCCACACAGCGCAACCATCTCGATGCCCTGCTTGGTCTGCTCAGGCGCGGTCAAGTGGCCGATCGGGGTCTTGTCGAGCACGTCGCGAAGCACCTGCGGCAGGTCGGCCGAGGTCTTGGTTACGATGTTGCGTATCGTGGCATTCTGCATGGACTTGAACAGCGCCATGGCCTCCTCGCAGGTCTGCACCCGGCTGCGCAGCGCTTCGGCCTCCCTGCGTCGCGCCTCGAGGAGGGAGGAGGGCGACCCCCTCGGCACAATCAACACGACCGGCCGCATCTGATACTCAAAGGCTTCGGTCTCGAGTTTCTCGTTGCCGGCGGCCTGAGCGGCGGCGGCGACGTCCTTCTCGCCGACCTGGAGGCTTCCCTTGAAACGCCCGCGGACCAGGCTGGTCCAGACGATCTCGGCCTTCAACCGCGCCTTCAGCGTGTCCGGACGAATGCCCTGGCTTTCGAGCGTCTTGTCGAGCTGGTCGGCAGACATGCGCATCCGCGCGCCCATCTGCGCATAGGACTGATCGACATCGGAAGAGGTCGGTTCGACGCCGAATTTCTTGCCTTCCTTGATCTTCACCTTTTCATCAATCAGTTCGTTGATGGTGTCCTGGCGGGGCTGTTGTTTGCGCGTGGTCAGGAAATTCAGCTTGCCGCGCTGCTGGATGTCGTAATCGGTGATGGGTTCGCCGTTGACCATGACGGCCACGCTCTGCGCCTGCAGCGGCGACCCGCCGGCCAGCAGGACCAGCGCCGCGGCGCAAGCCAGCAAGAGCGACCGAAGGCGATGAAAGGGTGTGGGTCTCGTCATGATCATCTTCGCTGTATAACCCGGTTCAAACTGGATCCGCGGCGGCGGCAATGGTCCGGCAGCATCGGATCCTGCTTTATTGGATGCCGGCGGAGCTGCTCGTTGAGGACGTGGTGGCAATCGTCCGCAGGCCGACCTGGAACATGAACGCGTGACTGAGTACCGGCGGCAAGGTGCCGGCCGAATAGGTGTAGGACGTCACGTAGTTCGCAGCCAGCACGAAGCAGTCGTCGACGTAGCCGGCGCCGATGACGTATTGATTGAGCTTGTTGGCTTCAAGATCCCACCGGGCGGCTCCCGTCACCACCCAGTTCGCGGCGACCTTGATCGATCCGCTGCCGAGCAATCCCTCGCGACGCGTCAGGTAACCGAGTTCCGGCTGCGCGGCGTAATTGCCGTACGTCACGGCGACCGACCAGCGGTCGAAGCTGGCGCGGCCTTCGGCCTCGAAACGATTGATATCGAGCGTTGCTTCGTCCATGCGCGAGCGGACGCTGACCGTATAGGTTCGGTTGGGCGAATAATTGACGCGGGCGACATAATCGGACCGCGCGGTCTCCAGGCCGGAATTAAGCCCGGTATTGGTCAGATCCGCCACCGTGTACGAGTTCAGGCCGAACAAATGGTAGGATTGCCCGAACAGCACATTGACCGAGCCGCCGCGGTCGAATTGCGTGGTCGCCTGGACGCCGACATTGGCGCGGCCGCCGCCCTCGATGCGGTCGTAGCCGGAGAACTTGTCGACGGAAAACAGGTTGCTGGCGTCGAACACCATGCTCTGCGCGTCTTCGTTGGGCAGCTTGCCGGCATAGGTTTCATTGGGCCGCAGGATGATCTGGGCGATCGGCTCGATCGTGGTGGAACCCCAGGGCTGAACGTTAATGAAGGGATAGCGGTATTCGAGGCCGACGGTCGGCATCACCCGCAGCGCCTGGGTGTCGCCGACTGGGAGGAAATTGGAAACGCCCGGCTGGTTCGAAATCGAGGCACTGATCGCATCGGCGCGGAGGATGGCGAACGGCGTCCATATCTGGCCGACGGGATCGGTGAACGACCGCCGCCATTGCGCCTCGACGCTCGCCCGCGTGTAGGTCCCGGGGATGCCCCGAAGCAGGCAGCTGTTGGGCATCCGCGCCAGCGGGTCGGCGGAGGTGGTGAGGCATAGTCCATTGGTGTTTGCCGTCGTCGTGATCGGATCGAACGCCGCTGTGTCCCGCGACAGGCTGGTGAGGTTCGTCTTGTAGCTGAACTCGCCGCCGAAGATCGGGCTGTTGATCACGTTGGAATAATCGAGGACCGGGTGAATGACCGGAACCTTCTCCTGGCTACCCGAGAAGCTGAGGTAATGGATCGTGCGCAGGTCGAAGAAGCTGCGGTTGCCGACGCCGGTCAGATAAAGCTGCGAAATGGCTTCGGTCGGCAGGCTCAGGAACGAGCCCAGGGGGTCGCGGTACTGGGACAGCCGGTAATCGGACATGAAGTAGTAGTCGGACAGCAGGACGCCGTCCCAGCCCCAGACCCATTTATCGTTGAGCGCGAACTGGCCCTTGGTTTCGACGCCGCCGCGGAAGTCACGGTCGCCAGGCTGACCGGCATAGACGCCGGGGTCGAGCTGGTTAATGCCGTAGCCGCGGATCTGATAGGATCCGTTGATCAGGCGCTGGCGGAATTCGCCCTGGAACAGCACGCCCTGCCGGGTCGTGAAACGCGGGTTGAAAGTGGCGTCATAGTCGGGAGCGATGGCCCAATAGAACGGCGTCTCGATGCCGTATCCATAGCCCGTCACCGAGCTGAAGCCCGGCATCAGGAAGCCGGTCTTGCGCTTCACCGTCGGATCGGGCGTCGAAAAATACGGCAGATACGCCATCGGAACGCCGAAGAATTCCAGCTGTGCGTTTTCGAAGTACAGCATCTTCTCGGTCTGGTCGTGAATGATGCGCGCGCCCTTGACCTGCCACAGCGGCGGCTTCTTCGGATCGTCCTTGCAGGCTGCGCAGGCGGTATAAACGCCGTTCTCGAAAACGGTGTAGTTGCCGCTGGAGCGGTCCATCCGCGTTGCCGCCATTCGCGTGGCGTCGGCGGTGTCGACCCGCAGCGAATCGACGAAGCCGTCGCGGTAGTCGTCGCTCAGATCCATGACGTTGGCGTAGGTGATCTTGCCCTCCGCATCCGTAATGCGGATGTTGCCCTCGGCGTGGAGCCGCTTGGTCTTCTGATCGTAGATGACCCTGTCGGCCTCGACGCCGGTGCCGGTGAAGAACATCTGCACGTTGCCGACCGCCGACACCCGCTGATTATTGTAGTCGTAATTGACCTCGACCGCCTGGACGAGCATCTGCCCGTCATTGGCGGGGCGGGGCGGGGCGGGCTTGGGCGGGCGCGGATTATAGGTGAAAGACTGCGCGGACGCGGGCGCCGTGGTCGCGATCTCGAGCGCAGTGGCCAGAATCAGCCCGGCGGCCAGCGCCAGAACCGGGCCGCCGGCTGCGGCCAAGCGGCTCCAGCAGCGGCGCACGAACGTGCGCCGCTGGAACACGGACGACCTTCTCTGGCGGGCGGCGACAACGGCCACTACCCGTCCTCCTGGTGCAGCAAGGCCAAAAAGCCGGTGAGGCCGCCCACAGACACAGGCAGCCACGCCGCAGCGATCGGATGCATCAACTCAGCCTTGCTCAAATCCTCAGTTACTTTCGACAGAACGTAGAGCAGAAAGCCTGCTCCCACGCCACTCAAAACCATCTTTTGCACGCCGCCGAAACGGAAGAAG
>JAUXWB010000421.1 GCA_030684475.1 Reyranella sp.
CGCATCAGCTCCTCCGACTCGCGGTCATGCAAGTCGTCAATACACCCAGATGTTGGGGTCAGTCTACGATTTAAGGACCAAATCTATGATTCAAGGGAAATCAGACCATGCCCAAGAGTCCAGAAAGAGTCAGCTTTCACCGCCGCCCAGACTCCAATTCAAGGGAAAACGACAACAGGCTACCCGGTAAGGGAACTGTTCAAACGTGTGCCTCCGACGCGGGACGGAGGTGCCGCTTGAGCGACCTCACCCATGTAGAGCTTCTGTGGCTCGAGAAGCAGACCGAGCATTGGATCCGCTTCGGACGGGTCGCAGCGGAACAGATCCTCGATCGGCGTCGGCGTGTCCTGTCCTTTGCTCCCGGCAGCATCTTTGCCTTCGTACGCTGGGCGGCCAACGATTACGGCACGGTGGCGTCGCGCCTCGACATCCTGCGTGCCGTCCGGTCCAGCGAAACCTGCGCAACGGTTCCGTTTGTACGCCCTGGCGCTGACATCCTGCTGCGGGCGTCCGGCTGGCCGAAGGTCAAGCACGTGCTGCAGATGATCGACATCGTCGAGTCGCTTGGCATCGATGCGGCTGATGCAGCACCGGACTATTGGCGTCACGTCCACAATCGTCTGTCGGTCGGCGAGGCGCTCCGACCCTACACCTTGGCGCGGCACAAAGCCTGGCTTCTTCGGCAGCGGATTGACCAATGACCGGCCGACCGCACGTGCTCGTGGCCACGCTCGCCGGTGTTGGTGCCCTGGCGTTGACCTTCGGCAGCGGTGCGCTTCCGCTCTACGTGTGGAACGCCTCGGCAAGTGTGCCTGTAGGTCTCTACCGGCTGCAGTCCACTGGCGAGCGGTACATCACCGAACTTGTCGCCGTCCTGCCGCCAGAACCCCTCGCGACCTTCCTCGCAGACGGCGGCTATCTGCCGCGCAGCGTTCCCATGCTGAAGCGCGTCCTGGCGCTTCCTGGGCAGACCGTCTGCAGGGAAGAGCTCACGGTCATGATCGGTGCGATCGCAATAGGCGCGGCGCGCGAACGCGACGGACGGGGTCGGCTGCTTCCCGCCTGGCAGGGATGCCGCGTCATCGCAGCGGGCGAGCTCTTCCTGATGAACTGGCAATCTGCGGACTCTCTGGACGGGCGGTACTTCGGGCCGCTTCCGGCATCCGCCGTCATCGGCCGCGCGCACCCCGTCTGGATCGAGAAGGAGGATTGACCATGCAACGCTCTCTCGTTCAAGCAGCCGCTCCCTTGTTGGCGCGGCGCCGCGGCCCTTTCTCCTTCCAGGCCAAGCTCCGGCGAGATGTTGTCCGGTCGGCCGTGCCGATGATCGTGATCCTGCTGGCGTCGTGCGCGACCGGGGTTGCCGGGCGGGCGCATGCTCAATCCGCGGTCGTTGCGCAGTCCCAAAGCGCATCTACCGCCGATCCTTTCGCGCGTTTCGTTATTGAAGCTGCACATCGCTTCAGCGTGCCGGCTTCTTGGATCGGCGCCGTGATGGCGATGGAAAGTGGCGGCGACGTGCTGGCGCTTTCGCCGCAAGGTGCCATGGGGTTGATGCAGATCATGCCCGATACCTGGGCCGCTTTGCGTGTCCGTCATGGACTCGGTGCCGACCCGTATGAGCCGCGCGACAACATTCTCGCCGGCGCGGCCTACTTGCGCGAGATGCACGATCGCTACGGATCGCCCGGCTTTTTGGCTGCCTACAATGCAGGCCCTGCGCGTTACGACGAATACCTGGCGACGGGCCGCGAGCTGCCGACCGAGACCCAGCACTATGTCGCGATGCTCGTACCGCTGATCGAAGACGAGCAGGCCAATGGCATGGTCACCGTCAGCCGCCGCGTCATGTCGTGGAAGGACTCGCCGCTGTTTGCTGCGCGTGATCAGGGCAGTCCTGCAGCCATGCCGTCATCAATCCGAACATCGGCCGGCCGTTCCGTTGCTGGCGGATCTGCACTGGTCCCGCAAGCTGACGGACTGTTTGTGCGTCCTGGAAACGCAAAGCAGCTGCCGTGATGCGAAGTGCCGGCGTTCGTCTGCTTTCGATCATTCCGGCGAAGGTGCTCAGGAGGTTTATCGGTCGAGGGGCACTAGATCATGGACTGCCGCCCGTAATCGGCCTGTCGGGCAGAATGCTGGGGACGGACCGCCGATCGACGGGCCGGCGGTTGCTACGATGACGTCTTCTCAACGCAGGAGGCGGGCGATGGAATTCTTCTCAGGCCTGGACGTGTCGATGAAGCGGACGGCGATCTGCGTGGTCGACGACAAGGGCGAGGTGCAGATGCGGACGGAGGTCGTGACCGACCCGGCGACGATCGCGGCGGCGCTCAAGCCGTTCTTGCCGCGGCTGCGGCGGGTCGGTCACGAGGCCGGATCGCTGTCGCCGTGGCTGCATCCCGAACTCTTGAAATTCGGGCTGCCGGCAGTGTGCCTGGAGACCAAGCACGTGCGCGCCGCGATGTCGGCACAGCGCAACAAGACGGATGCGGCGGATGCGCTCGGCCTGGCGCATATCGTGCGCACTGGCTGGTTCCGTCGGGCCCATATCAAGACGGAAAACTGCTACCGGCTGCGGCTTCTGCTGACGCAGCGGCGCAACCTGAAGCGCAAGGTGCTCGACCTCGAGAACACCATTCGCCATTCGCTGAAGGCCTTCGGCATCCGCATCAAGGGCACCGGGCGCACCGGCTTCGACACAGCGGTGCGCGAGGCGGTGGCCGACGATGCGCTGACCAGCGAGCTGATGGACGCCATGCTCGTGGCGCGGGCG
>JAUXWB010000431.1 GCA_030684475.1 Reyranella sp.
GGGGGATCAACTTTGCCAAGGGTCGAACACTGTCAACCGGCGATGTCGCCAAGTTGAAGGCCGCCGGCGTATCGACGGTCGTAGCCGCCCGGCTCGACCCCGATGACATGCATGAAGATGAGGCCGCCGCGACGGTCGCCAGGGCGCTGGCAGGCGAGGGCATCGAGGTCACCGCGCCCTTCACCGGCCGCTGCAATCATTTCGCCAAGGGTTCGGGCCTGGCCGTCGTCGATCACGAGCGCATCGACGCGCTGAACGAGCTCGACGAGTCCGTGACCGTGGCAACGCTGCCGCCGTTCGCGCGGGTAGAGCCGCGCCAGATGGTGGCCACGGTGAAGATCATTCCCTATGGCGCACCGCGGACGGCCGTGAGCCGCGCCATCGAGGTCGCACACTCGGCCAATCGTCCTCTCATATCGGTAGCCCCGTTCCGGGCGATGAGGGCAGGTCTGGTACAGACACGACTGCCGGGCACGCGCGACAAGGTGCTCGACAAGGCGGTCGGCACGACGACCAAGCGCCTGACGTCCCTTGGCAGCACCTTGAACGGCGAGCGCCGTGTTGCGCACGACGCCAAGGCCATCGCCGGCGCCTTGAAGGAACTGAAGGCGGAGGGCTGCGACCTCTTCCTGATCGCCGGCGCCTCGGCGATCGTGGATCGCCACGACGTGGTGCCGCTGGGCATCGCCGAGGCGGGCGGCAGGGTCCATCACTTCGGCATGCCGGTCGATCCCGGCAATCTGCTGCTGACCGCCGAACTCGACGGCAAGCCGGTGCTCGGCCTGCCGGGATGCGCCAAGTCGCCCAAGTACAACGGCTTCGACATGGTGTTGGAGCGGTTGGCCGCCGGTTTGACGGTCGGCCGGGCGGAGATCGTGCGCATGGGCGCGGGCGGCCTTCTGGCCGAGATCGCGAGCCGGCCGCAACCGCGCGACGATGAACCGGCGGAAGACGAGGGGCCGCAGCAGGCGCCGCGTGTTGCCGTCCTGGTCCTGGCGGCCGGACGGTCGACCCGCATG
>JAUXWB010000435.1 GCA_030684475.1 Reyranella sp.
CCGCGCCCGGCAGCAGGCTCTCCTCGACGATCCGCACCTTCTCCGACGACGTCCAACGCCGACGCCGTTCAGGGCCTGAAAGAACCGTAACTGTCGCCATATGTGCCCGCTAACTCGCCAATCAACGGGCGCATAGTTCTCTCGCGCGGGCGCTGACGAAAAGGAGGCCTAAACCGGTCGCGTACCTAGCTGTCATCGAGAGGGCGCCGCGGCAGACCGCGGCGACCTTTCTTTGCCAGACCAAGACAATGAAGAAGAGCGCCCTTCGACTGGCGCGCCTCTTGCGAAATTATTTCGCGTACTTGCCGGTGAGCTGCGGCGTGTGCGGCCCCTCGCCGCCCTTGTCCTTGTGCTGGGAGCGCGTGGTGCGCGCCCAGGTACGCTTCAGATCATCCTTGATGCTGAACCTGAGCGTGCCGATCTTCTCCACGGTGAGCTCGATCTTGTCGCCGTCCATGAAGGAGTTGAGGCCGCGGTGATTGGTGCCGGTGGCGACGATGTCGCCGGGCTCCAGCGTATGGATCGAGGAGAGCCACTCGATGACGCGAGGGATCTGGTGCGCCATGTCGTCGGTGTTGAACTTCTGCATCGTGGCGCCGTTGTTCTTGAGCTCGATGCCCAGCTTCTGCGGATCGGCGATCTCGTCGGCCGTCACCAGCCATGGGCCCATCGGCGCGAAGGTGGCACGCGACTTCATCTGGAAGAACACGTTGCCCGGCGGCGGCAGGCCGCGGGCCGAGCCGTCGATGAAGCAGGTGTAGCCGAAGATGTACTGCTTGTAGTCGGCGGCCTTCACGTTCGAGGCGCGCTTGCCAATGATCAGCGCCAGTTCGGCCTCCCCTTCGAAGATGCTGGCCGGCACGTCGGGCAGCACCATGGTGTCGCCGTCTCCGATCACCGCCGTCGCCGCCTTGTGGAAGCAGTTGATGGCGGGCTTCTCCGGCAGGGTACCGTCTTCCATATAGTTGACGGCCATGCAGTCAATGTTGCCGGGACGCGGCACCGGCGGACGGAGCCGCACGCTGGCAATCGGCACGCCTTTACCGTCAGCGGCGGCCTTCTCGAGCTTGCCCTTGTAGCTGTCCCATTCGGCGATGATACCGACGATCAGGTCGCGGGTATCGCGATGAGGCACGCCCTTGGCTGCGTCGGTGACATCGACGACCTGGTCACCCTTGATGACGCCCAGGCGGTAATCGTTGAAATAGCAAAGCTTCACTTCTTCTCTCCCTCTTCGAGCACTGACTTGGCGACGCCCGCCGCCGACATGGCGGTCGGCCAGCCGGAATAGAACGCCATATGCGTGATCACCTCGACGATCTCGTCCTTGGTCACGCCGTTGTCGATGGCGCGGGCGACATGGCCGCGCAGCTGTTCGGTGCGGTTCATGGCGACCAAGGCGGCGCAGGTGATCAGGCTGCGGTCACGCTTGGAGAGGCCCGGCCTCTCCCAGACGTCGCCATAGACGACCTTCTCGGTGAGATCGATCAGCTTGGGCACGAACGATCGCACGGCATCGCGGGCGGGGTTCGCGGCAGGTGGCTTGGACATCGACTTTCCTTCCTATGTCAGGGATTGGGTCAGGGGCTGGCGTGGCCGAGGAAGCGCTCCGGCGGCCGTTCGCCCCATTGCGACTGGAAGCCCTCCTCGGCGCTCAGCAGATGGCCGCCGTTCGAGGCATTCAGCCGGTCGGTGTCGGCCCAGCGCTCATGCACCCTACCCCACGGATCGCACCAATAGTCATAGACCTGGCTGCCCAGCAGATGGCGGCCGATACCCCACATGTGATCGTACTTGCCCAGGCGCTTGATGTACTCGTGGTCCTGGAAGACGCAGTCGATGTCCTGCACCTCGTAGGAGACGTGGTTCAACCCGGCCCGGGCATTGTGGTTGCAGAAGAAGACGTGATGATCGACATACTCGACGCCGCGGTCGAGCCGGTTGAACGAGCCGATGATGTTTTCCTTGTCGCCGGCATAGACGTCGTCGGAGCGGATCATGCCCAGCGTCTCACGGAACCACGCCACGGTCTCCTTGACCTTGGGCGTGGACAGAACACCGTGCCCGATCCGCTGCACCGATGTCGGCGACTTGGACAGCCGCATCAGCTTGCCGGCCCGGCGCTCGGGTTCACGGGCGCTGTTCAGTTCGTCGCGTGCGACCTTGACCGGCGTCACGCGCTTCTGCCCGGCAATGACCTCGATCTGATAGCCGTTGGGCTCGGTGAGCCGAACCCGCTTGCCGCCACCCGGCTCGTCGACGGTCTCGATGCCCGAGGCGCCGGGCAGCTTGGCCAAGCGCTTCAGGTCGTCCTCGTCAGCCGCGTGGTAGGCGAAACCGATGAACTTCGTGCCGCCCTTCTGCGCCGCATGCAGGTGATGATGTCCATCGGTGCCGCGCATGTAGAGGGCGTCGGGCGTCCGCTCGGCCCGCACCAGGCCGAAATGGGTGAGGAACTCCTCCATCTCGTCGAGGTCCGGCGCTTCCATGCGGGGAAAGGCAAACTCGGCAACCTTGATCGCTACCATGATGTCCCTCCTATGATGCCTTGAACTTGTCGGGCAGGCGCTCCTCGTTGCCGAGCGCCACGCGACGCACGCCGTCGCTATCGGGGCTCGCCGGAAAGCCGTCCTTCGAGCGCGGCACCGGAATCTCCACGACCTTGTTGGAGAGCCGGCCGACGCCCGTCACCTCGACGTCGATCGTGTCGCCGACCTCGAGCGGCCGCGAGTTGGCGGGTGTGCCCGTCAGCAGGATGTCGCCCGGCAGGAAGGTCATGTGGCGCGCCAGATCGGCGATCAGATAGCCGCAATCGAAGATCTGCTCGCTGACGGCGCCTTCCTGGACCATCTTGCCGTTCTTGTACGAACGCAGCGTCGACTTGCGGACATCGACGCCGGAGACCAGGCCCGGCCCGATCGGGCAGAAGCCATCCATGCCCTTCACCCGCAGCATCGAACCCGCATCGGTGTCGCGAAAATCGTGACAGCCGAAATCATTGGACGGTGCGAAACCTGCGATGCAGTCCCAGGCCTCCTCGCGGGTGACGTTGCGCGTCACCTTGCCGAACACGACGGCCATTTCGCCCTCGTAGTTCACGTACTTGTAGCCGGCTGGCCGGATCAGCTCGCCACCATGGGCGTTGAGCGCCGTCAGCGGCTTCTGGAAATAGGTCGGCGTCTTGGGTGGCACCCGCGTGTTGTTGAACTCGTAGTAGCGCGAGATGTAGTTCACGTGCACGCAGATGATCTTGGTCGGAGTGCATGGCGGCAGATGGACGACGTCCTTCTCGTCGCAGGTCCGGCCGTCGGCGAAGACGATCTTGCCGTCCTTGAATTCCACCCAATGCTCACTGCCGTCCTTGATGACGTGCCGCACTTCCTTGCGCGGCCCCTCCAAAACGCTCATCCGACTGCTCCCTACTTCTTCGCCTGTTGAATAGCCCGCCACACGTTCTGCGCAGTGGCCGGCATCGCCACATCCCTGACGCCGAGCGGCGCCACGGCATCCAGCACCGCATTCATCACCGCCGGCATGGCGCCCACCGTGCCCGCCTCGCCCGCCCCTTTGGCGCCCAGCGGGTTGTATTTGGTCGGCACCGGGTTGGACTTGACCTCCATGCTGCACATGGTGTCGGCGCGCGGCATGGCATAGTCGAGGAAGCTCGCGGTCAGCAGCTGGCCGCTCTCGCGGTCCCACACCACCTGCTCGCTCAAAATCTGGCCGACGCCCTGGGCGACGCCGCCATGGATCTGGCCCTTCAACCCCGTCGGATTCATTACCGTGCCGACATCGTCGACCACGGCATAGCGGTCGAGCCTGACCTCGCCGGTGTCGGGATCGATCTCGACCTCGCAGATGTGGCAGCCGTTGGGATAGGTGTCCTTCTCGCCGAGGAAGGTGGCGTTCTCGTAGAGCCCGCCCTCGAAACCCTTGGGCAGCTTGGTCGGGTTGAAGGCCGCCATGGCGACCTGCTTCAGCGATACGCTCTTGTCGGTGCCGGCGACCTTGAAGGTGCCGTCGGCGAACTGGATGTCCTGCTCGCCCGCTTCCAGAAGGTGCCCGGCGATGCGCTTGCCCTTGGCGATCACCTTTTCGGCAGCACCATAGAGCGCCGAGCCCCCCAGCACCGTCGAGCGCGAGCCGTTGGTGCCCATGCCGAAAGCCACACGGTCGGTGTCGCCGTCGATGAACTGCACGTCGGCCGGATCGATGCCGAGGCGCTCGTTCAGGATCTGCTTGAACATCGTCTCATGGCCTTGGCCTTGATTCTTGGTGCCCATGAGCAGCGCCGCCGTGCCGCCGGGGTTGAAGCGGATCTCGGCATATTCCGGCTGCGCCGTGCCGGCTGCCTGTTCGATGGCGTTGACGATGCCGAGCCCACGCAGCTTGCCGTGCTTCTTCGACTCCTCGGCCCGCGCCGCGTAGCCCGCCACGTCGGCGAGCTTGATCGCCATGTCCATGTTCTTCTCGAATTCGCCGCAGTCGTAGAACGGCCCGACCGGGCTCTGGTACGGCAAGGCCGCTTCAGAGAGCATGTTCTTGCGCCGCAGGTCCACGCGATCGACGCCAAGCTCGCGCGCCGCATCGTCGATCAGACGCTCGATGAGATAAATCGCCTCCGGCCGCCCGGCGCCACGATACGGTGCGGTCGGATTGGTGTTGCTGAGCACGCCGACCACGTTGATGTAGGCCTTGGGGATCAGATAGACACCCAGGACCGTGCCGATCATGCCGAACGGCGACAGCAGGTTGCGGTCGGAGCCCACGTAGGCGCCGATGTTGGCCAGCATGTTGAGGCGGAGCGCCACGAACTTGTTGTCCTTGTCGAGCGCCAACTCGATCTCGCCGATGTTGTCGCGGCCGTGCTCGTCGGCCATCACCGCCTCGCTGCGTTCGCAGGTCCATTTGACCGGACGCAAGAGCTTGCGCGCCGCCCACAAGGTCAGGCGATGCTCGATGTACTGCCAGCCTTTGGTGCCGAAGCCGCCGCCGACGTCGCCCGCGATCACCCGCATCTTGCTTTCGGGCACCTTGAAGACGTTCTGCGCCAGCATGTTGCGCACGCGGTGGGGATACTGCACGTCGGCGTAGAGCGTCATGCGATCCTCGCCGGGATCGTAGACGCCCAAGGTGCCGCGCGGCTCCATGTACTGGGCATGCACCCTGGTGATCTCGTAGCGCCGCTTGATGACCTTGGCCGCGCCCTTGATCGCCTCGTCGGTCGCCGCCTTGTTGCCTCGCTCGGTGAAGCAGGAAATGTTGTCGGGACAATCGTCCCACACCGCGGCGGCGCCCGGCGTCACGGTATCGGCGGTCGAGGTCACGGACTTCAGGGCTTCGTAGTCGATGTTGACCAGGTCGACGGCGTCCTTGGCCTCGGCCAGCGACTCGGCGATCACCATCACCACCGGATCGCCGACATAGCGCACGCGGTCGGTGACGAGCGGCGGCCGCTGCGGGGCATACATCGGTTTCCCGTCGGGACGCTTCCTCGGCATGTTGGCCTTGGGCATGCCGAGCCCGTCGGCCACGACGTCATGGCCGGTGTAGACCGCGAGCACGCCTGGCGCCTTGCGCGCTTCCTCGACGTCGATCGACTTGATGAGTGCATGGGCATGCGGCGAGCGCACGAACACCGCATAGGCCTGCCCGGGAAGGTTGACGTCGTTGATATAGCGGCCCTGCCCGCGCAGCAGCCGCGGATCCTCGAACCGCAGCACCGGCTGGCCAATTCCATACTTGCTCATGACGTCCTCACTCCCGGCAACGAATCGACTTCATACAGCGCTCGACCCGGACACCTAACCCAAAGGGCCCATGAAGGCCGGATCGGCGTAGGTGTCCGACATCGGCTCCAGGCTTTCGGGCCAGTCCTTGCCGACCTTGCGGCGCTCTGCCGCCGGCCGCGGTTGGCCGTCCCAACCGACACGCTCCATGTAGTAATAGAGCATCAGGCAGTGCCCGGCCGGATCAAGGAAGTGTGCTGCATAGTCGACACCGGGATACAGCTCCGGCGGAATCGCATCGCTGAAGCGCACGCCGTTCGTCTTCAGGAACGAGACCGCGTCGCGCAGCTGGCGATAGCTGCCGACCTGTATGCCCATCGAGGCCACCGACGTGTCGGGGTTGAGGCCCAGTTCGCCGCGCAGCGCCTTGGGCATGAGCGACAGGCTGTGATGCTCGCCGCCGTTCCTCAGGAAGACGCAGCGATGGCCCTTGTAGGTCACCGCCTCGGTGCGCACGAAACCCATCGTCTGGGTATAAAAGGCCTCGGAGGCGCCGACGTCGGCCACGAACAGGCTCATCGGCCCGATGTTGGTGACCTTGAACGGCCGCGGCAGGCGCACGCCCGCCACCACATACTCCTCGCTGCTGCGGTCCTGGATGGTGTTTCCGGCGTTGATGTCGATGCCCTTGGCGACGGCGTCGCGGACCTCCTGCTCCTCCGAGATCTGCGGCAGTTCGGGCTGTTCGCGGAAGGCGCGGTAGTACATCGACTCGGGTTTGCTGCGGCCGTCCCAGCCGATCTGCTCCATGCCGTAATAGAGTTCGACCGTATGACCGTCGGGATCACGGATATAGGTGTGCCAGTTGCTGCCCGGCATGTCGCGGCCGACGCGGCGGATCTCGACTTGCTTGCCCCGGAAATAATCGGCGGCGGCGAAGACCTCGTCCATGGTGCCGACCTGCCAGGTGATCTGGTTGACGGTGATGTCCTTGGACACCGCGTCGTCGCCGAAGATGGCGCCCAGCGACTTATGCGCCAGCAGGAAGGCGTGATGGTCGGAATTGTGACTCATGAAGACGATGCGCGGGTCTTCCAGCCGCTTCGCCATCTCCTCGCGACCCGGCACCTTGGAGAAGTCGCGCGTATCGGTAACCCGAAAGCCGAGCAGCCGCGAATAGAAGTCGAGGCCCTGGTCCATGTCGGCAACGTTGAAGCCGAAATGGCCGAGCCGCCGGATCTTGAACGGCTGCGGATAGCGCAGGCCGCCAATGTCGTAGGTCGCCGCCTTCTGTAGTGCGTCCATGATCCCCCTCCTACGCTTTCTTTCGCTTCGTCATCTCGAGCGTGAGCCCGGGGACTTCCGACGCCGCCTGCTCCACGGTCCCGCGGATGTGCTTCTCGATCAGCCCACAGGCAAGATCGACGTCGCGCGCCAGCACTGCGTCGCGCAGCTCAAGATGCTCGTTCTTCCGACGCGACCGGGCGTGGATCATGGTGAGCCAGTGATAGCGCCGCGCCTGGTCGAACAGCTCGCTGCGGAAATGCAGAGACCACGGTGAGGTGCAGGTCGCCACCAGCGAATCGTGGAAGCGTTTGTGCCGCTTGCCCCATTCGCGCTTGAGGCTGACGGGATCGTCCGGTGAGGGCTTGCCGAGCTTGGACAGCAGGAAATACGAGCTCACGATCTCGGCTTCCCAGGCGTCGGTGCCATGGCGGATCGCGTCGGCCAGGGTGCGCGTCTCGAGATAGACGCGCAGTTCGCTGAGATCGAGGAAGTCGGTGAGGGAGATCGGCGCCACCTGGAAACCGCGGCCGGCCTCGGTCCGCGCCAGCCCTTCCGACACCAGATGCGACAGCGCCTCGCGCAAGGTGCCGACGCTGGTCCCGTAGCGCTGCCGCAGCTCGCCGAAACGCAGCCTCTGGTCGGGCTTGAGCGCGCAGCACAGGATGTCCTCGCGCATCTTGCGCAGGACATCGAAGGTCGCCGCATCCTCGCGGCTGACGTCCTGGGGCGCGGTCGTAGCGGTCGCACTCTCCTTGGAACCGTCGAACGGCATCGTCAGGATCTTGCCCATGGTCTGCTCCTCAAACGCCCAGGTAGGCTTCGCGAATATGCGGCTGCTTCAAGAGGTCGTCGGGCAGCCCGGTCGCCACGATCCGCCCCTGCTCCAATACATAGGCGCGATCGGCTACGCCAAGCGCCTTTATCACGTTCTGTTCGACCAGCAAGACGGCGGCGCCGTCGTCGCGCACCTTGGCGATGATCTCGAACATGTCGTCGACGATGGTGGGCGCAAGTCCCAGCGACGGCTCGTCGAACAGCACGATCCGCGGCCTTGCCATCAGCGCCCGGCCGATCGCCAGCATCTGCTGCTGGCCGCCCGACAGCTCGCCTGCCGGCTGCAGCCGTTTGCCACGCAGGATCGGGAACAGACCATAGACCCGTTCCAGCGACTGGTCGCGCGCCGCGCGCGCCGCCGGCAGGTAGCAGCCGATCTCGAGGTTCTCCTCGACCGACATCTTCACGAACAGGCGCCGCCCCTCCGGCACCAGCGCGATGCCGCGGGCGCAATAGTCGTGCGACCTGACACCGGCCATGTTGGTGCCGTCGAACCAGAGATCGCCCTGGCGGTAACGCAGCAGGCCGGCGATGGCGTTGATCAGGGTCGTCTTTCCGGCACCGTTGGGGCCGATCACCGACACGATTTCGCCGGCGTCTACCGTGAGCGAAGCATCCCACACCGCGGGCGCGTCGCCGTAGCCGATATGGAGGTTGCGCGCTTCAAGCAGCATAGGCTTTGCCAAGATAGATGCTGATGACGCGCGGATCGCGCATCACCTCGCGCGGCGCGCCGAGGGCAAACAGCTTGCCCTCGTTCAGCACCGCGATCCTGTCGGAGAGTTCGACCACCGCCCGCATCAGATGCTCGACGAAAACGATGGTGGCACCCTGGGCGCGAATTGCCCGGACCAACCGGATGGCGTTGTCGACCTCGGCCGGATTGAGGCCGGACAGCACCTCGTCGAGCAGCAGCAGCTTGGGCCGCGCCGCGAGCGCGCGCGCGAGTTCGAGGAACTTGCGTTCGTGCAGGTTTAACTCGGACGGCAGTGCGTCCTCCTTGCCGGCAAGGCCGGTGAAAGCGATCCAGTGCAGGGCTTCGTCGCGGATTTCCGCCACCGGACGGACCGGCCCGCCGAAAGTTGCGGCGAGAGCCACGTTGTCGAGCACGGTCATGTTCACGAACGGCCGCGGGATCTGGTAGGTCCGCGCCACGCCACGGCCGGCGATCTCGTGCGCCGGCAGGTGGCCGATCTCGATGCCGTCGACCATGATGGTCCCGCTGCTCAAGGGAAAGTGGCCGGAGATGACGTTGATCAGCGTCGTCTTGCCCGAGCCGTTGGGTCCAACCAGACCGAGAATCTCGCCTTCGCGCACGTCGAGATCGACGCCATCCAGCGCCTGCAGGCCACCGAAGCGCTTGGTGACGCCGCGTACCTCCAGGATGTTGCGCTCGCCGATCGGCTTGGCGGGCGCGGTCACGACCGGCACGACGGCGGCGACTGGTTCAGTCGCGCCGGCCTTCCGCCGTCTCAACCATTTCTGGACCGCGGGCACGACGCCATCGGGCAGTCGCAGGATGGCGATGATCAGGATCAGGCCGACGATGGCGCGGCCGACCATGGCCTCGCCGCCGCTGATGAAGGCATAGAGGAGCGTGGTGATGACGGTGGCGCCGATCATCGGGCCGAGCCAATGCCGCGAGCCGCCCAGCACGCTCATCAGCACGACGTAAAGCGGCACCGAGAGTTCGAACGTGCCGGCCACGGTCAGGAAGCCGACGTACATGGCGTGGATGCCGCCGACGGCGCCGGCGATGCCGGCCGACAGCGCGAAGGCTGCCATCTTGTAGCGAAAGGTCGGCACCCCCTTGGCCTCGGCCACGTCCTCATCGTCGTGGATGGCGTAGAGGCCCATGCCGAGCCGCGAATGCGCCACCTTCCAGGCGATGGCGAGCGTCAGCACGCACATCGCAAAGCCCAGCACGTAGATCGTGCCGGTCTGCGTCGGCATGATGTCGGGCATGGGCACAGCGCTCATGAACACGCCGGCCCCACCGTCGATCGGCGTGTTGAGGATGATCGTGGCGATCACGAAGGTGACGGAGAGCGTCAACAAGGCAAAGAGTTCGCCGCGCAGGCGCTTGAGGCGGAAAACGACGGCGCCGATTGCGACACCGAGCAGCGCTGCAAGCGCGGCGGCGGCGGGGACAGTGGCGAGAAACGGCACCTGAAATTGGGTCGTCAGCGTCGCGGTCGTGTACATGCCGACGCCGAAGAAGGCGGCATGGCCGAGGCTGAAATAGCCGGCGAAGCCGCTCAGCAGCGCCCAGCTGGTCGACAGCGAGACCCAGAAGAACACGAGATAGAAGAACGACTCATAGAAGGCCGGGACGCCTGCCGTCGGCAGGATCGCGAAGACCGCGATGCCGAGGACCGCGGCAAGCCTGGGGAGTGCGCTGGCGTTCATCACAGCCAGTCCGGATCCCAGAGCAGGATGGCGATCAGCACCGAGAACGACACCACCGGCGCCCAGGCCGGGCTCAGCACCGCCATGGCGAGCGATTCGCTGGCGCCGATCAGCATGCCGGCGAAGAGCGCACCCAGTGGGTTGCCGAGCCGGCCGATGATCACCACGGCGAACACGACTCCCAGCCAGGCCCAGATCTGAGCCGGCGCCAGGGTGGCGATCAGCGCGATGAAGGTCCCCGCGACTCCGGCGTAGGCAGCGCCGATGCCTGAGAGAAGATAGGCGAGCTTCTTGTGGTCGATGCCATAGGCGGCGGCGATGTCGGCGTCCTCGGCGCTGGCCCGGAGCGCCTTGCCGACATAGGTCTTGCGCAGCCACAGCCATGTGCCCCAGGCCAGGATGCCGGCCACGATACACAGCACCAGTTCCAGCACCGGGATGTAGAACGGCCCGGCACGCAGCGACCAGGTCGAATAGTGGGTCTCGAAACGGCGGTAGTCGGCGGTCCAGTGAAGCTGGATGCCGGCCTCGACGATCATCGCGAAGCTGAAGGTGATGAGGAGCGAGGCGAGTTCGTTCACCTTGAACTTGTCGAACAGCCAATGCTGGGCCACGCCGATCAGGAACATCGCCGGCACCACCATCATGGCCGACCACCAGGGCGCCACGTGATAGTTCGTGCCGAGGTCGTAGACGATGTAGGCGGCGAGGAAGGCCAGCGCGAAGTGGCTGAGATTGACCAGCCGCAGCAGCCCCCAGCTCAGGCTGAGGCCCAGCGCCAGCAATCCATACATCCCGCCGGCCAGGACGCCGGAGATCAGCGCCTGGCCGAGAAGCGTTGCACTTGGCATTACGCGATCAGGA
>JAUXWB010000449.1 GCA_030684475.1 Reyranella sp.
ATGAAGCAGGTCGCCGGCACCATCAAGCTCGAGTTGGCACAGTATCGCGAAATGGCGGCCTTCGCCCAGTTCGCCTCTGACCTCGACGCCTCGACCCAGCGCCTTCTGGCCCGTGGTCAGCGCCTGACCGAGCTCCTGAAGCAGGGTCAGTACGTGCCGATGGTGATCGAAGAGCAGGTCGTGTCGCTCTACTGCGGCACCCGCGGCTTCCTCGACACCCTGCCGGTGGCGCGGATCGGCGACTTCGAACGCCAGGTGCTCGACACCTTGCGCGCCGAGGGTTCGATCCTGGCCTCGATCCGCGACAAGCGCGAGATCACCAAGGAGACCGACGACAAGCTGAAGGCGTTCCTCGCCGACTTCGTCAAGAAGTTCGCCTAGCCTTTCGCAGGTTTCGATGCCCAGTCTCAAAACCTACCGCCTCAGGATCCGAAGCGTTCAGTCGACGCAGAAGATCACCAAGGCCATGAAGATGGTGGCCGCCGCCAAGCTGCGGCGCGCCCAGGAGCAGGCCATGGCGGCCCGCCCCTATGCCGAAGCCATGGACAAGATCCTGGCGTCGCTGGGTGCGAGCTTCAAGGGTGGCACCGGCCCGCGCCTGTTGGCCGGCACCGGCACAGACAAGGTCCACCTGCTGATCGTCGCCACCGCCGACCGTGGCCTGTGCGGCGGCTTCAACAGCACGATCGTCCGTGAAGCTCGACGCAACGTTCGCGCGCTGCTTGCCGAGGGCAAGACAGTCAAGATCATGTGCGTCGGCCGCAAGGGCCGCGACCAGCTGCGCCGCGACTTCGGCAACCTCATTGTCGAGACCATCACGGATCTCGGCCGTCCGCGCCTGTCGTTCGCCGATGCCCAGAAGGTGACGACGCGCGTCATGGAGATGTTCGCGGCCGGCGAGTTCGATATCGCCTCCGTGATCTTCAACCGCTTCAAGTCGGCGATGACCCAGGTCGTGACGCGCCAGCAGATCATTCCGCCACCGGCCCCCGAGGCTGCCGAGACTGCCGCTCCCGCCACGATGGGCGGCGCGGTCTACGAATTCGAACCGGACGAGGCCGAGATCCTGGCCGACCTGTTGCCACGAAACCTCACTGTCCAGATCTTCCGCGTCCTGCTGGAGAACGCGGCGAGCTTCTACGGCTCGCAGATGACGGCGATGGACAACGCCTCGCGCAACGCCGGCGAAGTGATCAAGAAATTGACGCTGCAGATGAACCGCTCGCGTCAGGCCTCCATCACCAAGGAACTCATCGAGATCATCTCGGGCGCCGAGGCCGTCTAGGCCGCGCGCTGACAGCAATCGAAGGAAAGGGATCCGTCATGGCCACCAACAACATCGGCACGATCACCCAGATCACGGGCGCAGTCGTCGACGTGCGCTTCGATGCCGATCTGCCGCACATTCTGAACGCCCTGCACGTCAAGGCCGATGGCCGCCTGATCGTGCTCGAGGTCGCCCAGCATTTGGGCGAATCCGAGGTCCGTACCATCGCCATGGACACCACCGACGGTCTGGTGCGCGGCGAGAAGGCGACGGACACCGGCGCTCCGATCCAGATGCCGGTCGGTCCCGAGACCCTCGGCCGCATCCTGAATGTCATCGGCGAGCCGGTCGACGAGCGCGGCCCGGTCGGCAACAAGCAGACGCTGCCGATCCATCGCAGCGCGCCGGAGTTCGTCGAGCAGTCCACGGAAGCGCAGATCCTGGTCACCGGCATCAAGGTCATCGACCTGCTCGCCCCCTACGCCAAGGGCGGCAAGATCGGCCTGTTCGGCGGCGCCGGGGTTGGCAAGACCGTGACGATCATGGAGCTGATCAACAACGTCGCCAAGGCGCACGGCGGCGTGTCGGTGTTCGCCGGCGTCGGCGAGCGCACCCGCGAGGGCAACGACCTCTATCACGAGATGATCGAAGGCGGCGTCATCAAGCTCGACGGCCCGGGCTCCAACGTGGCGCTGGTATACGGCCAGATGAACGAGCCGCCGGGCGCTCGCGCCCGCGTCGGCCTGTCGGGTCTCACCGTCGCCGAGTATTTCCGCGATGTCGAAGGGCAGGACGTGCTGTTCTTCGTCGACAACATCTTCCGCTTCACCCAGGCGGGCTCCGAAGTGTCGGCACTGCTTGGCCGCATCCCGTCGGCGGTGGGTTATCAGCCGACGCTGTCGACCGACATGGGCGCGCTGCAGGAGCGCATCACCTCGACCAAGAAGGGCTCGATCACCTCGGTGCAGGCCATCTACGTGCCCGCCGACGACTTGACGGATCCGGCGCCCGCCACCTCGTTCGCCCACTTGGACGCCACCACGGTGCTCAGCCGTTCGATCGCCGAGCAGGCGATCTTCCCGGCCGTCGATCCGCTCGACTCGACCTCGCGTATGCTCGATCCGCGCGTCGTCGGCGAGGAACATTACGACGTGGCGCGCTCGGTGCAGCGCGTGCTGCAGCAGTACAAGTCGTTGCAGGACATCATCGCCATCCTGGGCATGGACGAGCTCTCCGAAGAGGACAAGCTGGTCGTGACCCGCGCGCGCAAGATGCAGCGCTTCCTCAGCCAGCCGTTCCACGTCGCCGAGGTCTTCACCGGCACGCCGGGCGTGTTCGTGAAGCTCGAGGACACGATCAAGGCCTTCAAGGGCATCGTCGCCGGCGAATACGACCACCTGCCGGAATCGGCGTTCTACATGGTCGGCACCATCGACGAGGCCGTCACCAAGGCCAAGAAGCTCGCGGCCGAGGCGGCCTGAGCCGATGGCCAAGGTCAACTTCCGGCTGGTCATGCCTGAGCGCGAGCTGCTTGCGACCGAGGCCGACATGGTCGTGGTGCCGGGCAGCGAAGGCGACTTCGGCGTCCTTCACGGCCACGCCCCCCTGATCTCGACCGTCCGTCCGGGCGTGCTCGAGGTCTTCCAGGGCAACAAGGCCGAGCAGCGCTTCCTGGTGGTCGGTGGTTTCGCGGAGGTGACACCCGAGCGTTGCACGGTGTTGGCCGACGAGGCGCTGCCGTTCGAGTCGGTTACGCCCGAGCAGCTGGCCGAGCGCGAACGGGCTGCCGAGCGAGAGCTGACGGACGCCGCGAACGACGCCGAAAAGGCCATTGCCACGAAAAACCTGGCTGTTGCCAAAGACTTGCGGCGTGCCCAAGCCTACTACGCCAGCCGCTGACCCCGGATCTTCTGCGCAATTTTCGTTCAAGATGTGCACCGACCGGCCCTTGAAGACCGGGCCGGAGGCCGCTTTATTATGCTTACGCGACTAGTCGCCGAGGGTTCTCGATCATGGGTAACTGGACACTCGAAACGATCGCCTGGGATCGGTTCGACGCGTCAAAGGTGGATCCGGAGATCCTGCGCAACATCAAGGCCGCGGCCCTGGTGGAGCGGAACGGCAGCGATTACGGCATCTATCTCGCACGCGTCTTTGCCGACGATGCGTCGTTCAGGGACGCGGTGGAGACCTGGGTCGTGGAAGAGGTTCAGCACGGCATGGCGCTCGGCCGCTGGGCCACGCTCGCCGATCCGGTTTGGAATTTCGACGCCGCCTTCCAGCGTTTCCGCGAAGGCTACAAGCTGCCGCTCGATGCCAACAGCTCGGTGCGCGGCAGCCAGGCCGGCGAGATGATGGCACGCTGCATCGTCGAGACCGGCACCAGTTCCTACTACAGCGCCCTCAAGGACGCGACCGACGAGCCGGTCCTGAAGCAGGTCTGCGCCAAGATCGCCGCCGACGAGTTCCGTCACTACAAGCTCTTCTACGGCCACCTGCGTCGCTGCCTGCAGCGCGACCGACTGAGCCGCTGGGGGCGCCTCCGCATCGGCTGGGGCCGCCTCAAGGAGAGCGAGGACGACGAACTCGCCTATGCCTACTTCGCGGCCAACGAACCCGCCGGCGCCGTCTACGATCGCAAGCGCTATATGCGAGCCTATGCACGGCGTGCCTACCCGCTCTATCGCCAGACCCATGTGCAACGCGCCATGGCGATGATCCTGAAGGCGGTCGGATTGCAGCCTCAAGGTTGGCTGAACGGCCTGCTGACCCGGGCCGGCCTGTGGTTCCTGCGCCGCAACGCGAGCCGCCTCGCCGCCTCGGGCGCCTAGGCTCCTATTCCACCAGGTCGGCGAATTCCTTGAGCACGGCCTCGTAGACCGGCCGCTTGAAAGGCACGATCAGCGAAGGCAGGTCGCGCATCGGCACCCACTGCCACGCTTCGAATTCCCGGTCATGTGTGTCGATGGCGATGTCGGCGTCGGTTCCCGTGAAAGCAAGCGCGAACCATTTCTGTGCCTGGCCACGCCATCGGCCTTTCCAGTGGGCCGGCCGTTGGTCCTCTGGCACATCGTAGGCCAACCACTTCGCACTCTCGCGCAGCAGGAGCGCCTTGGTCGTACCGACCTCTTCCTCGAGTTCGCGGCAGGCCGCTTCGACCGGCGTCTCGCCGTCGTCTATGCCGCCTTGGGGCATCTGCCAGGCGTCAGGTCGCCCGGTTCGTCGGCCGACGAACACGCGCCGGTCGGGTGCGATCAGCATCAGCCCTACGTTCTGGCGGTAGAACTCGGGACGGCCGGCCATCATGGGCGGAGCTGCGCCGGCTGCGCATCCAGGCGCGCCATGCAGGCGTCGCGGCACTCGAAATGGCCGATGATCGGCACCAGCGATACAGTCGCGGGCGCTGCCTGCCGCTTGTGCCAGGCGATGACGGCGTCGATTGTCTCGTTGTCCGGCTGCATCACGCCGAAGGCGTGCCGCGCTGGACGGCCGGGTTCGCTTTTGCCGATCCAGGCGACGAGACGGTCGAGAGATTCGGCAACGCCGTCCCCAGCCAACTTGTAGTCGAGAATGTTGGTGCTGCGTGCGTAACCCGCCCCCAGTTCGACGGTCAGGCGGTGGAGCACGGCTGTGTCGGAGGTCGGATTGACCTCGACCACGGCAAGGCCACGATCGGCGATCTCCTTGATCAGCGGCCTTGTCGTCGATTCCGACTGCGGGACCGGACCCGGCGAGCGGACGACGAAGCCGACATAGCCATCACCACGGGCCATCGCGATGTGCAACCGGCGCAGGTTTTCGGCAGTGCTGGCCGAGGTGTCGATAGGTCTGAGCCCGCGCTCGGCGGGGCCGCTCGGATCCTCGACCGGCAGCATGAGATAGGCTTCGTGGCCGTGCTCGCGCGCTCGCCGGAGCCAGTGCTGCAGGTCGGGGGTGTCGGGCAGGAACGCGAGGCTCACCTCGCCCGGCAATTCGGCGATGGCGCGATGCATCAGCGATTCGCTGGCGCCGACATTGATCATCAGCAGCCCGACACGGGCGGGTGGACCGGAGGGGTCGAAGCGCCGCGAGTTGGCGATCCAGGGCATCCAGCCGCTGGGCGAGATTCGCGGCAGGCGCAACCCTCCTTGGGTCACTTCGATCATTTCCGCGGTCTCGGCCGGCCCCAAGTCCCGGAAGGCCGGTGGCGGCCTGGGCGGCAGCTTCAAGGAGTCAGTCTGGCGCGGCGGCATGGCCTCGGCCACCGGCTCGGCAGCGTCCAGGGGACCACTGCCGAAGCCGAAAGCGAGCAGGGCGGAGGCGACGACCAGACTGGAGACGAACGTATAGGCGGCGATCAGACCGCCATGCGCCCGCTGCTTTTTGATCCTGTGCCCGGCGGTCGGCAAGGCGTCATTCCCGCCGGCCGTTCAGTTGCCGCGGTTGCTGTAGAGCGAGATCCCGCGGACCAAATCGGCCGCCCGCACGAGTTGGTAGTCGACCACGGCATCCTTCGGCGGCTCGTCGGGATCGCCCGACGGCGTCGGCGTGGCGCCTGCGGCCGGCTTGTCATCCTTCTTGTCGGCCGGCTTGGGCTCGGCAGGCTTTGCTTCGGGCGTGGTGTCGCCTGGCCTGCCGTTCGGGTTGGTGATCGAGCGACGCAGGTTCTCCTCGCGGAAGCCGGCGCGCTGCTGGATCGCCTCGATCTTGGCGGGCTCGACCTCGATGTCGGGCTTGATGCCTTCCTTCTGGATCGACCGGCCCGACGGCGTGAAGTACAGCGCGGTCGTGAGGCGGATAGCGCCGCCGCCGGTGACCTGCATGATCGTCTGCACCGATCCCTTGCCGAAGGAGCGGGTGCCGAGAATGATCGCGCGCTTGTGGTCCTGCAGGGCGCCGGCCACGATCTCGGAAGCCGACGCGGAGCCGCCGTTCACCAGCACGACGATCGGCAGGCCGCCCGTGACGTCGCCGGGCTTGGCGTTCCAGCGCTGCACATCCTCGCTCTTGCGCGCCTTGACCGAGACGATCTCGCCCTTGTCGAGGAAAGCGTCGGACATGGCGATCGCCTGGTCGAGCAACCCGCCCGGATTGTTGCGCAGGTCGAGGATGAAGCCCTTGAGCTTGCTGCCGGCTTCCTTCTTGAGCTTCTCGACGGCGTCGAGCACGCCCGACGTGCTCTGCTCGGTGAAGGAGGTGACGCGGATATAGCCGATGTCGCCGCCTTCGAGGCGATAGCGCACCGACTTCACCTTGATGGTCTCGCGGGTGAGCGAGACGTCGAACGGATCCTTGCCGGCGCGGCGGATCGAGATCTTGATCGGTGTTCCGACCTTGCCGCGCATTTTCTCGACGGCTTCCTGGAGCGTCAGCCCTTGCACCGGTTCGCCATTAAGGGCGAAGATCAGGTCGCCCGGCAGGATGCCGGCCCTGGACGCGGGCGTATCGTCGATCGGCGACACTACCTTGATGACGCCATTCTCCATCGTGACCTCGATGCCCAGGCCGCCGAACTCACCCTTGGTCTGGACCTGCATGTCCTTGTAGGTCTTGGGGTTCATGTAGCTCGAATGCGGGTCGAGCGCGGTCAGCATGCCGTTGATGGCATTCTCGATCAGCGTCTTCTCGTCGGCCGGCTCGACATAGTCGCGGCGGACACGTTCCAGCACATCCCCGAACAGGTTGAGCTGCTGATAGAGCTCGCTCTTGTCGCCGGCGGCGGGCTTGGGAGTCGCCTTGTCCTGCGACCACGCCGGCAGGGTAAGTGGAATGGCCAGGAAGGCCAGGATCGCGGCGGCTGAGGCGATGCGCAAACGGGTCATTGGATTGCTTTCAGGGACGGTCGCTGGCCTACACCGGCCAGGCGACCCGGGGGTTCGGGCGTTGGGACGAAGATACAAGGCGGTCTTTGGCAGTATCAAGGCGCAGACGGGTCACGGCACTTCACAAATCAGGCCGAAGCCGCGGCCACGGCGCGGGGCGCGGCCAGAATCGCGGATCGCGATGCCTCGGAAAGCAGCGATTTCCCCGTCATTTCCGCAGGTTGCGGCACGCCCATCAGCGCGAGCAGCGTGGGAGCGACATCGGCCAGCTTGCCGTCGGCGAGCGAATGGACGGCGGCGGGCGCGTTGAACAACAATGCCGGTACCCGATTCAGCGTGTGCTGGGTATGTTTCTGGTGGGACGTCTCGTCGAACATCTGCTCGGCATTGCCGTGGTCGGCCGTGACGAACAGGACGCCACCCACCTTCTTGACCGCCGCCATGAGCCGGCCGAGGCAGGCGTCCACGGCTTCTACCGCCTTCACGGCGGCGGCGAAGTCGCCGGTGTGGCCGACCATGTCGGTGTTGGCGTAGTTCACCACGATCAGGTCGAATTTGCCCGAGCCGATCGCCTCGACCAGCTTGTCGGTCACTTCCGGTGCGCTCATCTCGGGCTTCAGGTCATAGGTCCGGACCTTGGGCGAGGGGACCAGGATTCGCTCCTCGCCCTCGAACACGCGCTCCTCGCCACCGTTGAAGAAGAACGTGACGTGCGCGTATTTCTCCGTCTCGGCGATCCGCAACTGCTTGAGACCGGACTTCGAGATCGTCTCGCCCAAGCCCATCTTGATGACTTCGGGCAAAAACAGCGCCTTGAGGAGGGGGTTGAGGGCAGCAGAATATTCGACCATGCCGATGGCCTCGGCGAACCTGACGAGCCGGAGCCGCGTGAAGCCATCGAACATCGGGTCGAGCAGCGCCGTCAGGATCTCGCGGGCGCGGTCGGAGCGGTAGTTGAACATCAGGACGCCATCGCCGTCCTTCATGCCGGCATAGTCCTCGATCACCGTCGGTTTCACGAACTCATCGTCGAGGCCGGCGGCATAGCCCCTGTCGACCGCTTCCTTTGGCGTCCTGGCGGGCTCGCCCCGGCCGTCGACCATGGCATCGTAGGCGAGCGCCACGCGATCCCAGCGCTTGTCGCGGTCCATGGGATAGAAGCGCCCGGCGACAGTCGCGAAGCGGATCGGCAGGCCGGACTTGAGGCCGGCTTCGACGTGGGCGACGCACTCGAGCGCGCTGCGGGGCGGCATGTCGCGACCATCGAGGAAAGCATGGATCGCCACCGGCACGCCGGCAACTGCGATCAGATTGGCGAGCACGATCAGGTGATCCTGGTGCGCATGCACGCCACCGGGCGAGACGAGGCCCATCAGATGGCAGGTGCCGCCGGTTTTCTTAAGTGTGGCGATGAAGTCCGTCAGCGCCCGGTTCCGGGCGAGCGATCCGTCCTCGATGGCGATGTCGATCCGCGGCAGGTCCGGCACCGCGACTCGGCCGGCGCCGAGATTCATGTGGCCGACCTCGGAGTTGCCCATCTGGCCCTTCGGCAGACCAACGAAGGTCTCCGACGCGTCAATCAGGCCTTGCGGGCAAGTCGCGATCATTTTTTCGAAGTTGGGCGTACCCGCAGCGAGGATGGCGTTGTCCCGGGCGTCGAGACGATGGCCCCAGCCGTCGAGAATGCACAGGACGGCGGGACGCGGGCGCGACGGCCCGGCCATCAGGTGGCCTTCCTCGGCCGCGCGCGCTCGTACTCGACGGCGTTGAACTTGTTGGGACAGTTGAGGTCGCGGGGATCGGTGTTGGGGTTCTGGTCCGGCACTTCGATGGCGCAGAACACGAACTCGCCGCGGGGTTCGCCGTCGATGCTGATGTCGTAGGTGTAGGTGCCCGGCGGATCACCCGGGATGATGCACCAGGAACGCTGCAGCACGCCATCGTGCACGGTCTCGAGCATGCGCGTCGTCGCGCGGGTCTTGTCGGCGCTCACCTCGGTCTCGGGGCCGGCGATCACCTGCTCGGCCGGCTGCGATGTCGTCAACACCTCGGTCAGCGACACCACGCGGTTGGGTCCACCGAGATACATGCGCCAGCCGAAGCAGGCGCGGTTGAACAGCAACGGGATGGCGTTGGTCTCGTAATGGCGCTGCTTTCCGTCGTCGCCGGAGATCGACACATAGGGAATGCTGCGCATCGGCTTGGCGGCCGGCTTCTCGGGTGATGCGGTCTGGGCCAAAGCGGCGGCGGAAGCCGCAGCCAGGGCGAAGGTGGCGAAGGCGGCGGCGGGCCACCGGGAACGAATGCGCATGGGTGCCAATGTAGCCCCGGTTTTTAGTCAGAACAGAGGCAAAATCGACGCCATTTCAGGCCCCAATTCACGCCCGGTGATAGGGATGCCCAGCCAGGAGCTGCTGGGCACGGTAGAGCTGCTCGGCCAGCATGGCCCGGGCAAGAAGATGCGGCCAGGTCATGGCGCCGAAAGAGAGCACCAGGGCGGCCCGTTTCAGCAGAGATTCGGAGTGCCCGTCGGCGCCCCCGATCAGAAAGGCGACATCGGGCACGGAAGCGTCACGCCAACGCCCGAGCTTGCCGGCGAAAGCCTCGCTGTCCACCACCTTGCCGCGGCGGTCGAGCGCCACCAGGACGGCTCTTGCCGGTGCCGCTTCCAGCAACAGCTCGCTTTCGCGCAGGATCAGCTGGGCCGGCGGCAGTTTCCGCTTCTCCTCGAGTTCCCGCAGGGCCAACGGCCAGCGGATGCGGGCGGCGTAGTGCTCGTAGAGATCGCGCTCCGGGCCGCGAGCGGCGCGGCCGATGGCGGCGATCAGGAGCTTCACGCCGGCTTCTTGGGGCGCCGCGGGCGGGCAAGCCGGGTGACCTTCGCCGGCTTGGCGTCGGCCGCCTCTTCCTCCAGAGCCCACATCTTTTCGAGGGCATAGAAGGCGCGCGGCTCGGGACGGAAGATATGGACGACGACGTCGCCGCCATCGACCAGCACCCAGTCGCCGGTCTGCTTGCCCTCGACAGGGATGTAGCCGTGGCCGGCCTGCTTCAGCCGATCGGCCAGATGTTCGGCGATGGCCACGACCTGGCGATTCGAGCGGCCCGACGCGATCACCATATAGTCGGCGAAGGCCGATTTGCCTTTGAGGTCGATGACGACGACGTCCTCAGCCTTGTCTTCTTCCAGCGAGTGGCGGGCGAGGGCGAGCAGCGCGCTGGAGGCTTTACTCCGGTCCGGAAGCTGGCGGGTTCCGGGAGATGAATTTTGGTCGGAGATGGTCGTTCCTTTCGCTCGGGTTCGTCGTGGCCGCGCGGCGCGGATCGCCGTGGCGGAATGGCTGTCCAGCCGGCTCGGGATAAAGCACCAGGCCGGCGGTTCGCAAGAGGCGAGGCGGCGCTCCTGGCCCACTGCCAGCCGATAACGCGCAAAGGCGCGCGGGGCTGCGGCGGCCAGGGCGGGATAGCTCCAGCCCGGCCGCGCGAAAGCGGCGATCGGAATGGCGGCGAACAGGTCGCGCCAGCCCAGCCAATGCACCAGCTGCGGCAGGATGTCGGCGCCCATCAGCCAGACGAACTGGGCGCGCGGGTAGATCCGGCTGAGCGCCCGCACCGTGTCGAGCGTGTAGCGCGTGCCGAGCTGCAGTTCGGGGGCATCGACCCGGATGCGGGGGTGATGGGCGAACTGGCGCGCGCGCGCGACACGGGTTGGCAGCGGCTCCATGCCGTTGTCGCTCTTCAGCGGGTTCTGCGGCGAAACCAGCCACCACACTTCGTCGAGACCCAAGCGTCGCAGCGCTTCCAGGCTGACATGGCGATGGCCTTCATGGGCGGGATTGAAGGAGCCGCCCAGGAGCCCGATGCGGCGCGTCGTGTCGCGCGGCACACCCGGCATCGGATGACGCGCAGAGGTCACGGGCGCAGGGTGCCCTTGCCGCGCACGATGTTCTTGTAGGTGGTGAGTTCGACCAGCCCGACCGGCCCGCGGGCGTGCATACGATTGGTCGAAATCCCGATCTCCGCCCCCAGGCCGAACTCGGCGCCGTCGGCGAACTGGGTGCTGGCATTGTGCATGACGATGGCGCTGTCGACCTCGCCCAGGAAGCGCGCGGCCGTGGCCTCGTTGTCCGTCACGATGGTTTCGGTGTGCTGGCTGCCGTAGGTGGCGATATGCCGGATGGCGCCGTCGACACCCGCGACCGTGGCGACCGAGATGACCGGCGCCAGATATTCCGTGCGCCAGTCCTTTTCGGTAGCGGGCAGCGCCTTGGGATCGCGCTTGCGGACGTCGGCGTCGCCGCGCACCTCGCACTCCAGTTCGTGCAGTTTCGCCAGTACGGGCATCAGATGCGTGTCGAGCGCGGCACGGTCGATCAGGAGCGTCTCGGCCGCGCCGCAGACGCTCACCCGGCGCATCTTGGCATTGGCCACGAGATCGCGCGCCATGGCGACGTCGGCGTCGCGGTCGACATAGACGTGGCAGATTCCGTCGTAGTGGCGTAGCACCGGCACCCGGCTTTCCTCGGTGACGCGGTCGATCAGCGAGCGCCCGCCGCGCGGCACGATGAGGTCGAGCCAATCCATGGCGCGCAGCATCTCGCCGACGGCGGCGCGGTCGGTGGTGGGCACGAGCTGGACGCAATCCTCGGGCAGGCCGGCAGTGGCCAGCGCGCGGCGCAGCAGCTCGACGATGGCGCGCGAGGAATGGAAGCTGTCGGAACCGCCGCGCAGCACCACGACGTTGCCCGACTTGATGCAGAGCGCGCCGGCATCGGCCGTGACGTTGGGCCGGGCCTCGTAGATCACGCCGATGATGCCGATCGGCACGCGCACGCGGCTGATGACGAGCCCGTTCGGCCGGGTCCATTCCTCGATCTTGGCCCCGACCGGATCGGGCAGCGCGACGATATCGTCCAGCCCTTTGGCCATGGCCTCGACGCGGGCATCGTTCAGCAGCAGGCGGTCCTGCAGGGTGGCCGTCATGCCGGCGGCCTGGGCCGCGGCGATGTCTTTGGCGTTGGCGGCCAGGATCGCGGCCTTTTCGCCGCGAATCAGACGGGCGGCTTCGGCGAGGGCGCGGTTCTTGGCCTCGGTGCCGGCAGTGCGCAGGGCGACGGCGGCGCCCTTCGCGCGCCGGCCGAGTTCGGCCACGATCGCGACAGCATCCTCGGCAGGTTTGGTCTGAACGTTCATCGGCTGCTCCAGTATGCCTTGCCGTGGCTCATTCGACCACGAGGTCGTCACGGTGGACGATCTCGTCGCGGCCGCGAAAGCCCAGCAGGCGCTCGATCTCGGCGCTTTTGCGGCCGGCGATGCGGCGGGCATCCTCGGCAGCGTAGGCCACCAGCCCGCGCGCCAGCACGCGGCCGGCGCGATCCTTTACATCGACCACGTCGCCGCGCTTGAACTCACCCTCGATCGCCGTGACGCCGGCCGGCAGCAGGCTCTTGCCGGCTGATAGCGCCCGCACCGCGCCATCGTCGACGGTCAGCGCGCCGGCGGTCTTGAGCGATCCCTTGATCCACTTCTTGCGCGCCGAGAGGGGCGAACCCTCGGGCAGGAACCAGCTGCAGCGTGTCTTGCCGTCGATCAGGGCACCGAGCGCGCCGACCGGGCGGCCATCGGCGATGGCCATGCGGCAGCCTGCGGCCATGGCGATGCGGCCGGCGATCAGCTTGGTCACCATGCCGCCGTTGGACATCTCGGAGGCGGCGCTGCCGCCCATCGCCTCGATCGCCGGGGTGATCTCGCGAATCTCGGGAATGAACTTCGCAGAGGAATCGCTGCGCGGATCCCCGGTGTAGAGACCGTCGATGTCGGACAGCAGCACCAGCGTGTCGGCCGAGATCATCTCCGCAACGCGGGCGCCCAGGCGATCGTTGTCGCCGAAGCGGATCTCGTCGGTCGCCACCGTGTCGTTCTCGTTGATCACCGGCACGGCCTTCAGCCCCAGCAGCGTGGCCATGGTCTGGCGCGCATTGAGATAACGGCGGCGCTCCTCGGAATCGTCGAGGGTCAACAGAACCTGCGCCACCGTGATGCCGTGGCGCGCCAGTGCCGCCTGATAGGCGTGGGCAAGCTGGATCTGGCCGGTGGCAGCGGCGGCCTGGCTTTCCTCGAGCTTCAGCGGGCCCGGAGCCAGCTTGAGATGCGTGCGGCCGAGGCGGATGGCGCCGGACGACACCAGCACCACTTCACGGCCTCCCTTGTGGAGGCGTGCGACGTCGTCGGTCAGGGCATTCAGCCAGTCGCGCCGGATTTCGCCCTTGGCTTCATCGACCAGGATCGACGAGCCGATCTTGACGACCAGCCGTTTCGAGCTGGCCAGCGGGGTCATGCCGCTTCCTTGTGTGTATCACGCTGCTTCTCGACCAGCTTCATCAGCGCGTGGAGCAGGGGTTGCACGCCATGGCCGGCAACGGCGGAGATCACGTGCACCGTCTTGCGGCTCACCTTGGCGAGTCTGGCGCGCTTGGCTTCGATATCCTCAGGCGTCATGGCGTCGGTCTTGTTGAGCGCCACCAGCTCCTTCTTGCGCGCGAGATTGCCGCCGTAGGCGCGCAGTTCGGCGCGCACCGTGCGGTAGGCATCGGCCACATCGTCCTGCGTGCCATCGACCAGATGCAGCAGCGCGCGGCAGCGCTCGACATGGCCCAGGAAGCGCGTGCCGAGGCCGGCGCCCTCGTGCGCACCTTCGATCAGGCCGGGAATGTCGGCCATCACGAACTCGCGGTCGCCTACTTTCACCACGCCGAGGCCGGGATGCAGCGTGGTGAACGGATAGTCGGCGATCTTGGGCCGGGCGTTGGAGTTGGACGACAAGAAGGTCGACTTGCCGGCGTTGGGCAGGCCGACCAGGCCGATGTCGGCGATCAGCTTCAGCCTGAGCCACACCCAGCGTTCCTCGCCGGGCCAGCCCTTGTCGGCGCGGCGTGGCGCGCGGTTGGTCGAGCTCTTGTAGTGCAGGTTGCCGTAGCCGCCGTCGCCGCCCCTGGCCAGGATGACGCGCTGGCCGATGGTGGTGAGATCGACCAGCAGGGTCTCGTTGTCCTCGGCGAAGACCTGCGTGCCGCGCGGCAGGCGCAGCACGACATCCTTGCCCTTGCCGCCGGTGCGCTGCGCGCCCATGCCGTGATGGCCGGTCTCGCCCTTGAAGTGCTGGGCATAGCGGTAGTCGATCAGCGTGTTGAGGCCATCGACACATTCCAGGACGACGTCACCGCCGCGGCCGCCGTCGCCGCCGTCGGGGCCGCCGTATTCGATGAACTTCTCGCGGCGAAAGCTTCCCGACCCCGCGCCGCCGTT
>JAUXWB010000456.1 GCA_030684475.1 Reyranella sp.
ACGGCCGATCTATGTCGTCGAAGGCGTCTACGATGACGGGGCCGACGCGCCGCCGAAGGACTGACGGCGGTCGATGGATCTCAAGGAAGAGGACATTCTCGGCGCCGACATCAGCCGGCATTGGTACTACCGTTCCAAGGCGGCGGCGCTCAGGCGATCGGTCCGCACGCTCAATCCCCGCCACCTGCTCGACGTCGGCGCAGGCTCGGGCTTCTTTTCCCGCCACCTGCTGGCCGAGACGCCAGCCGAGAGCGCGCTCTGCGTCGATATCGGCTACCCCGGCGACCGCGATGACAGCGTCGCCGGCAAGCCGGTGCGATACCGCCGCGATACCGCCGCGACCGCCTGCGACCTGGTGCTGATGATGGACGTACTGGAGCATGTCGACGACGACCGCGGCCTCGTGCGCCACTATGCATCGAAGGTGCCGTCAGGCGCGCATTTCCTGGTGACGGTGCCGGCCTTCGCCTTCCTGTGGAGCGGCCACGACGTCTTCCTCGAGCACAAAAGGCGCTATCGCCTCCCCGAGATCGAGGCGGCGCTCCGCGATGGAGGCCTCGAGATCGTGCGCGGCGCCTATTACTTCGGGCTGGTCTTTCCGCTGGCGGCGGCGATGCGGCTCGCGGATCGCAACACGACCGAGCCCGGCAGCAGCCTCAAGAAGCACGGCGCTCTCGCCAATGGTCTCCTCACGGCGGCCTGCGCCGCCGAACTGCCACTGTTTCCGTACAACCGCCTGGCCGGCCTGTCGGCCTTCGTGCTGGCGAAGAAACCCTAGGAAGCAGCGGCCGCCACATCCTTGGAGCCGATGCGGCGGCGCTTGGCGTTGATCTCGCGCAGGACCACCAGCATCTCCTCGGCCACGATGTCGCCCGGGATGCCGTCGCCCTCGGCCTCGAGTTCCTTCATATCGACCCACACCGCGTAGAGCGGCGCAGTGCGCGACGTGATGATGCCAGCATGCAGCAGGGTCTTGATCAGCACGCGGAAGATGTTGGTGCCTTCCTTCAGGTTGGCGCGCCGGTCCTCGTCGGTGAAGACCTCCTTCATGGCGTCGCGCACCCACTGCCAGTCGAGCCCGTACTTGGCGTAGATCACCTGCTTCTGCTCGGCGTTGATCAGGT
>JAUXWB010000458.1 GCA_030684475.1 Reyranella sp.
CAGGGCATCTACGCCTACGTGACGCTCAAGGCCGGCCAGGAATCGTCGGAGGCGCTGCGCAAGGAACTGGTCGCCTGGGTGCGCAAGGAGATCGGCCCTATCGCCACGCCCGATGTCATCCAGTGGGCGCCCGGCCTGCCCAAGACGCGCTCGGGCAAGATCATGCGCCGCATCCTGCGCAAGATCGCCGAGAACGACGTCGGCAATCTCGGCGACACCTCGACACTTGCCGACCCGATGGTGGTCGACGATCTGGTGAAGAACCGCGCAAAATGAATCCGACCATCCTGCAGCTTGCGGCCGACCTCACGGCTGGCCGCACCACCTCGCGAAAGCTCACCGAAGAAGCGCTCGCCCGCATCGAGGATCCCAAGGGCGAGGGCAAGCGTGCCTTCATAAAAGTCTGGCGCCAGCAGGCCTTGGCCGCCGCCGACGCCAGCGACCTGCAGCGCAAAGCGGGGCTCGTCGCCTCGCCGCTCGCGGGCCTGCCGGTCTCAATCAAGAACCTCTGCGACGTGGCGGGCGAAACCACGCTCGCCGGCTCCAAGGCGCTCGACGATGCGCCACTGGCCAAGGCCGATGCGCCCGTGGTCGCGCGGCTCCGTGCCGCCGGCGCGGTGATCGTCGGCAGCACCAACATGAGCGAGTTCGCCTTCACCGGTGTCGGCGCCAACCCGCACTACGGCACGCCGGGCAATCCCGCCGACCGCACGCGCGTACCAGGCGGCTCATCGTCCGGCGCCGCGGTCTCGGTCGGCGACCGCATGGCCGTGGCCGCACTAGGCACGGACACCGGCGGCTCGGTGCGTATTCCGGCGGCGCTCTGCGGCATCACGGGCTTCAAGCCCACGGCGCGGCGCGTGCCGATCGACAACGTCGTCCCGCTCTCGACCTCGCTCGACTCGATCGGCCCGCTCGCCAACTCGGTCGAGTGCTGCGCCATCGTCGACGCGGTTCTTGCGGGCGAGCCCATCGCGATCCCCGACGCCGCGCCTCTCGCCGGCCTGCGCTTCGGCATTCCGAAGCACTATGTGTTCGACGACGTCGACGCCACGGTCGGCAAGGCCTTCGAGCGCGCCTGCAGGGCACTCGCCGCCAGGGGCGTCAAGATCGAGCATATCGACCTGCCGCAGCTCACCGAACTGCCGGCGATCAACGCCCGCGGCACCTTCGCCGCGGCCGAAGCCTATGCCTGGCACAAGGATCTGATCGCCCGCCGCGGCAACGAGTACGACCCGTTCGTGGCGCCGCGCATCCTGGCTGCCGCCAAGATGACCGCCCACGACTACATCGCCCTGCTGGCCAATCGTGCCAGCCTGCAGAAGCGCGTATCGGCGGTGACGCAGAATTACGATGCCGTGATCATGCCGACCTGCGCCATCGTCGCGCCGACCATCGCGGAGGTCGAGGCGACCGACGTCTTCACCAAGAAGAACCTGCTCCTGCTCCGCAACACCGCGGTCGGCAACTTCCTCGACCGCTGCGGCATCAGCCTGCCCTGCCACGCCGCCGGCGAGCTGCCTGTCGGCTTCATGCTGATGGGCGAGGCGATGGCCGACAAGCGCGTGCTGGCGATGGCGCGGTCGGTGGCGCCGGTCGTCAACCCCCGCTGAAGTCCCACGGCGAATATCGGCCCTCCGCACGCCGGAAAGCCAATAAGGGCGGGCTTTTCGCCCGTTATTTGTGGACACCTGAACGTAACATTTTGTGTCCAGAAAGCTGTCCACTATTCCGAGATAAGCCTAGTTCTGCTGGCTTTTTCGCATCTCTTCTTCTTGTTCGCACAGGCCCCACCGCGCTCTGTTTCCCAGGCGTCGTTAAGTGTCTGGCGCCACGTCGTTTTTCGCGTGGCGTTGAGACGAGGTCGTACTTGGGACTGTCCACGGCTCAGGAGCCGTGGCGGCTGCACCCGCGCAGATGCGCAACCCGGGGCGTGCCGCGGGCGGTCGTGCCGATATGGAAAAGGCCAGCGCAGTCCAAGCACCAGCCTATTAGAAAAACTAGCAGAAACCTGCTGAACCTGCAACTTTAATTTTTCTACGCAGGATCGTCCGGCCGGCGCATCTTCCAGACATTCTCGGTCGTGGTGTATTCGCTGTACCCCAGCCGCGCGACCGGCTTGAAGGTCAGCGTGTCGATTCGACCGTCCTTGACGATGCCGTCGGCGATATGGATGCCGACGACCCGGCCGAACACAACGGTCGCCTGATGCGCCTCGCGGCCTTCCTCGACCGGCATCTCGACCGTCTTCCAGTATTTGCACTCCAGGGCGATCGGCGAGCGGGCGACGCGCGGAGGCTTGACGAAGCGCGACGGCGCGGGGGCGAGGCCGGCCAGCTTCATCTCGTCGACGCCATAGTCGACCATCGTCGTCGTGACGTTCATCTGCTCGGCGAGCTCGGCGCTCACCATGTTGACGACGAACTCGCCCGTCTCCTCGGCGTTACGCCGGGAGTGCTTGGTCGGATTGTCGCCATAGGTGCCGGTGGTCGAGAAATAGACCATGGGCGGCGAGCCGCTGACGGCGTTGTAGAAACTGTAGGGCGCGAGATTGACGCGGCCCTGACTGTCGACCGTCGAGATCCAGCCGATGGGACGCGGCACGACCAGCGCCGTGAAGGGAATCTGCATCCCGCCATGGTCGGGACCGTTCATGTCGTAGAACATTATTGATACCTCGGATCATCCGGCCGGCGCATGCGCCAGACGTTCTCCGTGGTGGTGTACTCACTATAACCTAACCGGGCAACCGGTTTGAATGCCAGCGTGTCGATGCGGCCGTCCTTGATGATGCTGTCGTCGATGTGGATGCCGACCACCTGGCCGAACACCACCGAGCCGCGCTTGCCCTCGTGGCCCTTCTCGGCCGGCATTTCTATGGTGCGCCAGTACTTGCACTCGAGCGCGACGGGCGACTCCTTGACTCGCGGCGGCTTCACGAACTGGCAGGGCACGGCGGTGAGGCCGGCAAGCTTCAGCTCGTCGACGCCGAACGCCACCATGGTGGTGGTGACGTTCATCTGCTCGGCCAGGGCGGCACTCACCATGTTGACCACGAATTCGCCGGTCTGCTCGGCGTTCATGCGGCTGTGCTTGGTCGGCGTGTCGCCGTAGGTGCCTGTCGTGGAGAAGTAGACCATCGGCGGGAATTCGCCGACGCCGTTGTAGAAACTGTAGGGCGCGAGATTGACCCGGCCCTGCGCGTCCATCGTCGAGATCCAGCCGATCGGCCGCGGCACGATCAACGCCTTCAGCGGATCCTGCGGCAGCCCATGATCGCGCTTGGCGGCATCGTAGAACATCGCGTCCTCCCTCGGCCCTGCCGAGCTTAGCCGAATCGGACAGGCGGCGCCTGCACCGTGGGCGCCGCGGCTTCGAGGATCGCCCGGCGATCGCCCGATTGCGGCGGATAGATGCGTTCGCGATTGATCAACTCCTTGGTGCGCTTGGCGTCTGCGCCGCGCGACACGAGCTTTCGATCCCAACCCTCGGTGTAGACGGCGCCCCACGGCCCGAGGTCGAGGATCGTCGTGTACCAGTCGATCCGGAGCGGCAGCAGAGGCTGGCCGAGCAGATCGCAGACGACGTTGTGGCCAGCGAACCGGCCCATCGGCCGGCCATGCTGGCACGACATCACCGAGCAATGGACATCGTCGACCAGGAACCACGCCGCATCGCCGGCGGCGAACTCGGCTGCGAGGCCCTTGATCTTGAGCGACGGCTCGACTGGAAGCCGGCCCAGCCGGTCACGCTCGACCGGGAACTGGGCCGTGAGCGGATGGGCCTGCATGCCGGCACACCAGACGATCGTGGCAGCGGCGATGCGTTCGCCGGTGTCGAGAGTGGCACCATCGGCATCGATGGCGGCGACCGACACGCCACCGCGTCGCTCGACGCCCAGGGCATCGAGCGCTTCCTCGATGACGGGCAAGGCGCCCTCTCCCATACCGGCGCCTACGCGCGTGGCGTGATCGGCCAGGATGACACGCGGCGACGCGACGCCGGCGGCGCGAAGCTTGCCGGGCATTTCCGCCGCGGCCTCGATACCGGTCAGGCCACCGCCAACCACGAGAACTGTCGATTGGCCCGACTTGAGGCCCGCGATATGGGTGTTGAGACGCACCGCAGACTCATGGGTGTCGACATCGAAGGCATGCTCGGCGAGCCCCGGGATCGGCGGACGGGCGAGCCTGCTGCCCAAGGCAAACACCAGCCGGTCGTAGGCAATGCTTTGCCGTCCTTCTCTCGCCTTGTAGGCAACGGTCCGTCCGGCGACATCAATGTCGGTGACCTCGCCTTCGATGCAACGCACGCCGATTGGCCCCAGCACGCTGTCGAAGGCGACGCGCGTATCGCCGAGATCGGCTTCGTAGTTGCGGACTCGAATCGAATGCCAAGCGGTGCGATCGATCAACACGATCTCGACGCGGTCGGTCACGATGCCCAGCTCATCGAGGGTGCGGGCGGCACCGATCGCGCTCCACAAACCGGCAAAGCCGCCGCCCAGGACAAGAATGCGCTGCGTCATCAACCGAGATGGCGCTTGGCATCGGCGTGCGCGGTATCGAACGCCGCGTCGAGCACGGGGTTGAGGCCGCGGCACGAGCGCACGACCTGCTCAGCCCACACGACGTAGTCCCGCAGCCGCGCCTCCGTCCATCCCTTGGGCGGGCTGTTCACCATGCTGCGCAGGTTGGAGGTCTTGTCGGCGATCTTGAGCAGCTTCGCCCGTCGTGACTTCGAAGGCGTCTTGTCGATCTGCAGACGCTTGCGCTCCTCCTTGGGCAGTGACTTGTCGTCGGTCACCTCGGCCACCAGCGCCGCGACCTCCGGGCCGAATCGTTGCTCGAGATCCTCGTAGGTCGCATCGGTATCTTCTAGCGTGTCGTGCAGCAGACCGCCGGCCAGCAGCGTCGCGTCATCGCCGCCCGTCGCCTCGGCGAGCAGCGCTGCCACCTCGGTCAGGTGGTTGATGTAGGGCTCGGCGCGTTCGCCCTTGCGCCGCTGGGCAATGTGCTGGCGGGCGGCATAGTCGGCGGCGCGCGCCAGAAGGACGATGTCCGCGCTCATCACCCCCCTTGTGCGACCAGCGGTCCAGCTTGTCGAGCCGGCCCGCACGGCCCATGTTCCCGGCCATGTCGCGTACCATGAAGACCCTGCTCGGCGTCTGGATTGCAACCCTTGCCCTCGCCGCCGGCTGGATCGGCTGGGATGCCTTGCAGGGCGGCCGTCCCAGCATTGGCGGGCCGTTCACGCTGGTCGACCAGGACGGCCGCACCGTCACCAGCGACAGCCTCAAGGGCAAGCCGACCCTCATCTACTTCGGCTTCACCTACTGTCCCGACGTCTGCCCGACCTCGTTGCTGCTGATGGAAACGGCGATCGAGAAGCTGGGGCCGGACGCGGCCAAGAAGGTGAACCTCGTCTTCATCACGGTCGACCCCGAGCGCGATACGCCGGCGCTGCTGAAAGGCTACGTGCCCAACTTCGGCGCCACTTTCATCGGCCTGACCGGCACGCCGCAACAGGTCGCCGATGTCGCCCGCGCCTTCCGCGTCTACTACCAGAAGGTCCCGGGCAAGGACGGCGGGCCGTACCTGATGGACCACTCCTCGATCGTCTACCTGCTCGACCGCAACGGCCGGTTCGTCACCCACTTCACCCATGACGCCAAGGCCGAGGCGATCTCGGCGGCCGTGGGGCGGTTGCTCTAAGTCTTTGAATTTCCACAGATTGTGCGCTGCAGTATTGAAGTGACAAGCGGTCGTCACCACGTACAATCCGCCCCCACATGCTGTATCACGCCTACGAATTTCAGCGCCAGCTCGCCAACCCAGTCCGCCTATGGGCCAACGCTCTGGAGCAGGCCTATTCCAGCCCCTACAACCCGCTCTCCGACACCTGGTTCGGCAAGTCGGTGGCGGCGGGTGCCGAGATCGTGGCGCGACTGACCCAGAACTACGGCAAGCCGCACTTCGGGCTCGCGACCACGCAGATCGGCAACGAGACCGTCGAGGTCAACGAAGAGATCCTGGTGCGCAAGCCGTTCTGCGATCTCGTACGTTTCCGTCGCGACACCAGCCGGCGCGATCCCAAGGTGCTGGTGGTGGCGCCGATGAGCGGCCATTTCGCCACCCTGCTGCGCGGTACGGTCGAGGCGCTGCTGCCCGAGCACGATGTCCACATCACCGACTGGAAGGACGCCCGCGAGGTGCCGCTTACCTCCGGCGACTTCTCGCTCGACGACTACATCGACTACGTCATCGCCTTCAGCCGCTACCTCGGGCCCGACGTGCACGTCATCGCCGTCTGCCAGCCGTCGGTGCCGGTGCTGGCCGCAGCCGCCCTGATGGCCGAGGCCAAGGATCCGCGCCAACCCAAGTCGCTCACCCTGATGGGTGGCCCGATCGACACCCGCCAGAGCCCGACCGTTCCCAACGATCTGGCGATGCGCAACTCGATGATGTGGTTCCGCCAGAACGTGATCTCGACGGTGCCGCTTGGTTATCCCGGCGCGATGCGCCGCGTCTATCCCGGCTTCCTGCAGCTCACCAGTTTCATCTCCATGAACCTCGACCGCCATGTGAACGCCCACATGCGGCAGTTCGAGCACCTGGTGAAGGGCGACGACGATTCGGCCGACGGCCACCGCACCTTCTACGACGAATACCTCGCCGTCATGGACCTCAACGCCGAATTCTACCTGCAAACCATCGAGGTGGTTTTCAAGGAACACCTGCTGCCACGCGGCGAATGGGTGAGCCGCGGCCGCAAAATCGACCCCGCCGCCATCGAGACCGCCCTGATGACGGTCGAGGGCGAACTCGACGACATTTCCGGCATCGGCCAGACCAAGGCCGCCCACGCCCTGACGCCCAACATTCCCGGCGCCCGCCACGTCCACTGGGAGCAGCCCAGGGTCGGCCACTACGGCATCTTCAACGGACGCAAGTGGCGCGAGCAGATCATGCCCCGGGTCCGCGCTTTCATCCGCGAGAACGACGCGCGCTGAGCAATCGAGACTTTGCCTAACGTCATGGGGCGTTCCTCCCATGGCCATCGTTCTGCGGTGGCAGCCGCCAGCGTACACAGCCGCGGCCGACAGGGCTATTATCACCACCATGACCGTGCCCGTGGAAGTCTCCGCCTGGAAATCCGCGCCTTTTGCGCTCGGAGGCGAGACCGTGTTCGCCGTCGGCGACGTCCACGGCTGTGCGGTGGAGCTAAAAGCCCTGCTCGACGGCATCGCCGGGCTGGCGAAGGAACAAGGCGGCAAGCGCCGCCTGATCTACCTCGGCGACATGATCAATCGCGGGCCCGACAGCATCGGCGCTCTCGATCTGTGGGCCGAGGGCGAGGAAGCGCGTGGTGTCGACCACATCGACCGGGTGATGGGCAACCATGAGATCATGATGATGCTCTCGGTCATCGGCGGTCCACATGCCCACAAGGCCGAGACCATGTGGCTCAGCAAGCGCATGGGCGGCCAGAAGCTGCTCGACCAGATGGCGGCGCGAACCGGCCGCGCGGCAGCGCACGCCGACGAGAACTTGCTCAGGACGGCGCTGGGTGAAGCGGTTTTCCATCGGCTCTACGGCATGCGGTCGCATGTCAGCCTCGGCAACACGCTGTTCGTCCATGGCGGCCTCGACCCGCATGCCGACCCCGACGAGTTCCTGGCCCGGCCCTGGACGATCTTCACCGAAGCGCGGTGGGCGTGGATCAACCACGGCTTCCTCGACTGGAAAGGGGGCTTCGGCGGCACGCTGGTGGTGCACGGCCACACGCCGCCCGACAAGCACAAGGCAATCAGCGGCATGGACGACCCGCACCTCCTCGAGGGCGACCGCCTCGGCCTCGACGGCGGCAGCGCCCGGACCGGCATCGTGACCGCCGCCGAGATCCAGGACGGCCGCTACCGCATCCTCAAGGCCGGCACGCCATTCGAGAACCCCGAACCGTCGGGCGAGTGAAAAGTAGCTTGAGACCTATGCGTTGGCTCGGATGACCTCGAGGAACGCTGCACCATAGCGCTCGAGCTTGGCATCGCCGATGCCGTGGATCTCGCGCATGGCACCGGGGTTGGCCGGTCGGTGCGAGGCCAGTTCGGCCAGGGTGCGGTCGGAGAAAACGACATAGGCCGGCACGTTCTGGGTCCGCGCCAGCTTGGTGCGCAATGCTTTCAGGGCATCGAGCAGCGGCGTATCGCCCTCGCCCACGATCGCGGCGGTGGCGGCGCGCCGGTCACGGCGCGCGCCGGCCTTGCCCTTGGCCGCTCCCGAGGTGAGGTCCTTGCGCAGCTCGATGCGCACCTCGCCCTTCAGCACCCGCCAGCCTTCCTCCGTCACCGACCAGCGGCCGTGCTCCATCAGATCCTGGGCGATCAGGCCGACGGCCGAGAGCTGGCGAAAGATCGAGCGCCACTCCCCCGCCTTGCGACCCGAACCGACGCCGAAGGTCGGCAGCCGGTCGTGGTTGAACTTGGCCACGTTCTCGGTGCGCTCGCCGGTCAGGATGGCGACCAGATGCTCTACGCCGAAGCGTTCGCCGGTGCGCAGGATGGCCGACATCGCCTTCTGCGCATCGATGGTGCCGTCGAAGCGCTCGACACCCTCGACACAGAGATCGCAGTTGCCGCAGGGCTCGGATTGTTCGCCGAAATAGGCGAGCAGCGTCTGGCGCCGGCAGCGCGGTGCCTCGGCCAGCGCCAGGAGCGCGCCCAGCCGCTGGCGCTCGATGCGCTTGCGCTCGTCCGAGGAGTCGCTCTGCTCGATCTGCAGGCGGCGGAGCTGCATGTCGCCCAGCCCATAGAGCGTCAGCGTGTCGGCCGGCAGTCCGTCGCGGCCGGCGCGGCCGATCTCCTGGTAGTAGGCTTCGACGTTGGACGGCAGGTCGGCGTGGCAGACGAAGCGCACGTCGGGCTTGTCGATGCCCATGCCGAAAGCGACCGTTGCGGTCATCACCACGCCGTCGTCCTGCTGGAAGGAATCCTGGTTGGCGTCGCGCACGCGCTTGTCGAGGCCGGCGTGATAGGGCAGCGCGCGCACGCCGGCTTCGGCCAGGGTCGCCGCCAGCTCCTCGACCTTGCGGCGCGAGGCGCAATAGACGATGCCGCTTTCGCCCTCGTGGGCGCGCACGAAGGCCAGGACCTGGCGCGAGGAGCGCTCCTTGGTCTGGAAGGCGAGTCGCAGGTTCGGCCGGTCGAAGCTCCTGACAAAGACGCGCGGCGGTGACGCGGGAAACAGCTTCTCGACGATATCGCCGCGGGTCGGCGCATCGGCGGTCGCGGTCAGCGCCAGGGTCTGCAGCCGGCCGCCGATCTGGCGCGCGACATTGCCCAGGGTGAGGTACTCGGGCC
>JAUXWB010000465.1 GCA_030684475.1 Reyranella sp.
CACCGCGCTCGATGTCACGATCCAGCTGCAGTACCTGAAGCTGCTGAAACGCCTGCAGGCCGAGACCGGCATGGCGATCCTGTTCATCACCCACGATTTCGGCGTCGTCGGGCGCATGTGCGATCGCGTGGCGGTGATGTATGCCGGCCGCATCGTCGAATGCGGGCCGGTACGGCAGATCTTCGAGGCGCCGCAGCATCCCTACACGCGCGCACTGATCGCCTCGGTACCCAAGATGACCGGCGCGGTCGGCCGGTTGGCCACGATCGAGGGCCAGCCGCCGTCGCTGATGGACCTGCCGGTGGGCTGCCGCTTCGCCTCGCGCTGCGCCCATGTCGAGCAGCGTTGCCTCGACGCCTATCCCGGCACGGTCCGGGTCGGCGACGAGCATACGGCGAACTGCTGGAAGGTGGCGCCGGCATGAATGGCAGGCCGTTGCTGCAAGTCGAGGGACTGCGCAAGCATTTCCCCTTCACCAAGGGCATTCTGTTCGCGAAGACGCTTGGTCACATCAAGGCGGTGGATGACGTTTCCTTCGAGATCCGCGCCGGCGAGACGCTGGGCCTGGTGGGTGAGTCGGGGTGCGGCAAGACCACGACATCCCGCATGATCCTCAATCTCGAGGAACCGACCGAGGGCCGGATCCTGCTCGACGGCGAGCCGATCCATGGCCTGCAGGGCGAGGCGTTGCGCGCCTACCGCGCCAGGGTGCAGGCGGTGTTCCAGGATCCCTGGTCGTCGCTCAACCCGCGCATGAAGGTGGGGCGCACCATCGCCGAATCGCTGATCGTCAACGCCTGGGGCGACCGGGCGAGGATCGACGAGCGGGTGCGCGAGCTCCTGCTCCAGGTCGGCTTGCGCCCCGAGCAGGCGCAGCAATACCCACATGAGTTCAGCGGCGGGCAGCGCCAGCGCGTGGCACTCGCGGCGGCGCTCGCCTCGCGGCCGAAGCTGATCGTGCTCGACGAGCCGGTCTCGGCGCTGGATGTCTCGATCCGGGCCCAGATGATGAACCTCCTGAAGGATATCCAGGCGCAGGACGACGTGGCCTACCTGCTGGTGGCGCACGATCTCGCCACCGTACGGCACATGGCCGACCACACGGTGGTGATGTATCTCGGCAAGATCGTCGAGAAGGCGCCGACGGCTTCCCTGTTCGACGACGTTCGCCATCCCTATACCAAGGCCCTGTTCTCGGCCGTGCTGGTGGCGTGGCCGGGACAGGCGGCGGAGGAGATCGAGCTCAAGGGCGAGGTGCCGTCGCCGCTTGATCCGCCATCCGGCTGTCGCTTCCACACGCGTTGCCCCTATGTCATGCCGCACTGCTCGCAGCACGAGCCGGCGCTGCGTCAGGTCTCACGCGGCCACTTCGTCGCCTGCTACCTGTTCGAATAGCGTTGCCCTGGTCTTGGCCTAGCTTTCTGCCGGCGCGCCAGCGGCCTCCGCGATGCGCTCGACTCCCTCGATTGCCGCCTTGAGTGACCGCATGGCATCGAGCGTCATGCGCAGATGCGCGACGGTCACCCGATCGGCCACGACCTCCGCGCCGTCGGATGGGGCCGCGAAGCGAACCACCTTGAGGGAAATATTCGCCACGGCGCCGTTGAAGCCGAAATTCGGCGCGCGATCGAAATAGACGAACGGCGCGGTGGCGCTGGCCAGAGCGCAAATACCGCCGCTGATCCCTGGCGCCTGTTTCGTGGCGGGTCGCATCCTCACAATCTTGTCGGTCATGACGGTATCCTTGCGGCAGGCTGGGCTCGGGCAGGATACGGCATCCGGAGGGCAGGGTTGCCCAAATCGCATCCATTCCGGATGTGTTTCATGCTCTCCTTGCTCTACCCTGTGCGCTTCACAGAGGAGTTCCAGCCATGTCCCCACCGCCCAGCTCTTCGTCAGGGGGCCCGCTGCAGGGTGTGAAAGTCGTCTCCTGCTCGACGGCGCAGGCCGGCACCGTGCCCTGGATGCTGATGGCCGATCTCGGCGCCGACGTGATCAAGATCGAGACGCCGGACGGCGGCGATTCCTCGCGCCGCATGACCGTGCTGCCGGGCAAGGGCAGTACCTTTTTCGAGACCAACAACCGCGGCGTGAAGAGCGTGACGCTCAATCTCAAGACGCCGGAGGGCCGCGCCATCCTGCACAGGCTCGTGGCCAAGGCCGACATCTTCGGCCAGAACTTCCGCCCCGGCGCGGCCGAAAAGAACGGCTTCGGCTACGACGAACTGCGCAAGCTCAACCCGAAGCTGGTCTATGTCTCGATCTCGGGCTACGGCCCCAAGGGACCGCACGCTCATCTGCCCGGCACCGATTCGATGGCGCAGGCGCTGGGCGGCATTGCCGAGGCCTATTCCATGCCGGGCCAGAAGATGCGCACCGGTGTGGTCTCCGTGGCCGACGAGACCTGCGCCATCCTGGCCTTCGGCGGCGCCTTGGCGGCGCTCACGCATGCGCGCACCACCGGCGTCGGCCAGAAGATCGACCTTTCGCTGCTGGGCGGCCAGATCCGGCTGATGGGCTGGACCTTCACCACCGCCATGTGGCGCGACAAAAATCCCGTGACCGGCCAGGCGCGCATCACCGGCACGCCGGAGCGGCCGGGCATCAGCGCAAGCTTCGACGATCGCGACGGCAAGCCGCTGGTGTTCCAGCTCGTCGGCCCGGAGAACTGGAAGGACGCCATGACGGCGCTGGGCTTCTGGGACCGGCTGAAGGAAGCAGGCTTCGAGAACCTCGGCGTCATCATCGACAATGACGCCAGGCGCATCGAGCTTCTCGCCCTGCTCGACACGCTGTTCGCCACCGGCGTGCGCGAGGACTGGGTGGCCAGCCTGCGTGGCGCCGACATCGTTTCGGCGCCGATCAACACGCTGCTCGAAGCCTCCAACGATCCCGACGTGCTGGCCAACGGCTACGTGACCCACGTCGACCATCCGAAGCATGGCAAGCTGAAGGTGCACGGTACGCCCTGGCAGTTCTCCGAGACGCCGGCCAGGCCCGGCATCGCCCCGGAGCTGGGGGAGCACAACGACGCCGTGCTGGGCGGAGTCGGCTACAGCGCGGAGGAGATCGGCGACTTCCGCAAGCGCAGGATCATCTGATCGAATCGAGGGTCGCGGGCGATGCTCAGATCTTCTCGATCACCGCTGCCCGGAACCGGCGCATTTCGGCGATGACCGCGACGCCGCCGCCAGCATCGGCTGCGCGGCCGAAATCGATGTCGATGGCGGTGACGCCCATGTCGCGCAGGGCGCGGAAATCGCCGATGAGCTCCGCCTCGCTGCCGGAGAACAGCCGCCGTTCGCCATCGGAGGCGACGGGCGGCACTGCCGCGCCGTAACGCTTCACGCGATAGCCGATGCCGACCGACGCGGGATCGCGGCTGGCGTCGATCGTGGCCCGGCGCAGCCGGGCGATGCCGGCGCCGAGGCGCGGCAGCGTGTCGAGCAGGTGCTTGTTGTTGCTGCCGATCGGATACCAGAGATCGCCGACCCGGGCGGCGCGGCGCACGGAGGGTCCGCTTTCGCCGCCGATCCAGATCGGCGGATGCGGCCGCTGGACGGGCTTGGGCTCCAGCACGATGTCGTCGAAGCGCGTGTAGCGGCCGTTGAAGCGCGGCCGGTCCTCGGTCCACAACACACGGAAGGCGTCGATATATTCGTCGGTCACCGCGCCGCGCTCGGGGAAGGGCGTCGTCACGACGGCATCGAACTCGGTTTTCAGCCAGCCCGCGCCGACGCCCACGACCAGCCGCCCGCCGGACAGCACGTCCAGCGTGGCCAGCATCTTGGCGGCCAGGACGGCGGGGCGATGCGGCACCACCAGCACCGCGGCCACCAGGCGGATGCGCGTGGTCTTGGCCGCGACATAGGCCATCCCGAGCAGCTGCTCGTGCCGCTCGGTCGGCGCGTCCTCGTAGAATTCGCCGCTCTCGGAGTAGGGATAGCCGGGCACCCTGGTGTCGGGCAGCACGACATGATCGGTCATCGTGAGGTAGTCGAAGTCCATCGCCTCGCCCTCGGTGGCGATCGCCGTCATGGTGGCGACGGCCGAGAGCGGGCCGGAGTTCGGCAGGTTGAAGCCGATCTGCATGAGGCTTGGCTCAGACCGCCTTGCGCACGACGTGGCTGCGGTTCGAGGTGAACGGCCGCACTTCGCTCGGCCAGCGCCCCTTTTCCGCCGCCTCGCTCCAGGCCTTGCTCACCAGTATGTCCGGGCTGTCGATCTCGTAGATCGCGACATAGCGCGCCTGGGTGCCACCATCGAGCACCTTGCGCTCGCCCGCGATCACGAAGGCGGCGGGTTCGGTCTTCCAGCGTGTGACCGCTCGCACGCCCGGCACCTTCAGCAGGAGCGGCACGTGCTCGGTGTCGTAGACCTCGTTGAACAGCGCCTCCTTCTCCTTCGTCACATCCATGCTGACGATGAACAGGTACTTGGCGGCGATCGGCATGTCTTGCTCCTCTGAAGTCAGTCGGCGGCGGCCTGTGCCGCCGTCGGGCCGTCGCCGGCCAGCGTGGTCCGGCGCATGTCGCGCGCTTCATGGGCCGGGAAGGGCCGGGCGCGATGCATGGTCTGGCGATTGTCCCACATCACCAGGTCGTCGACCCGCCATTTGTGGGTATAGACGAACTCGCGCTGGGTGGCGTGCTCGACCAGGTCGCGCAGGAAGGCGCGGGCCTCGGGCAGCGGCCAGCCGACGATGCCGCCGGCATGGGACGCGAGGTAGAGAGACTTGCGCCCGGTCACCGGATGGGTGCGGACCATGCACTGACGGACCGGCTTGAAGCGCTCGCGCTCCTCGTCGGTGAAATCGGTGAAGCCGATGAGCTGGCGCGAGAACATCTGCGAGTGCTCGCACACCATGCCCTCGACCTCGGCCTTGGTCTCCTCGTCGAGCGCATCGTAGGCCGCCCGCATGTCGGCGAACTGCGTGTTGCCGCCCTTCGAGGGGGTGCTGACGGCGTGCAGCAGCGAATACTTGGCCGGGACCGCCTTGAACGAGCTGTCGGAGTGCCACAGCCGGTTGCCGATGGCGAACAGCCGGCGGCGGTCGTCGCGCGGGTAGGGTGTGTTGTTCTTGTCGAGGTTGGAGACGTCGGCGAAGGTCGTCGGCAGGCGGGCCTCGTTGGCGGCGCGCAGGCTGGTGCCGATGGCGTGCTCGATCTCGCCCAGGCTTCGCGTGAAGGCGAGCTGCTGCGCGTCGTCGATCTTCTGGTCGTGGAACACCAGCACGGCGTACCTGTCCATGCCGGCATGGATCTCGGCGACCTCGTCCGGCGTCAGCGGCCTGCGCATGTCGATGCCGTCCACTTCGCCTGCGAAGCAGGGCCCTACCTGTCGGATGGTGATCGGCATCGCACCCTCCTAGTCGGCGGCGGCACGTGCCGGAGACGAGGCCGTGCGGAAGGCCGGCATCACCTCCTTGGCGAAGCGGTCGAGCTGCTCCAGCGCCACGGCGAGCGGCGTGCCGAGCGCCATGCTGCAGCCGACCCGATCGAGGCCCGGATAGCGCTTCTCCACCGCCTTGAGCTGCTCGATGATGTCGGTCGGCGTGCCGGCGAGGAAGCCGCCGGCCTTCACGGCGTCCTCGATCGTCGGCAGCTTGACGGTGGCGGCCAGTCGCGGATCGCGCATTGCCGCGATCTGCTGGTCGGAGAGCGCCCGCACCAGCCGCAGCTCGCCGAACATCTTCATGTTTTCTTCGTAGTATTTGCCGGCGGCCCGCATGGCCGCCTCGCGGCTCTCGGCGATGAAGTACTGGAAGCCCAGCGACAGGCGTTCGCCCAGTGCGAGTTCGATGCCGCGGCGGGCATAGGCCGCCTGGAACGCGACCATGTGCTTGTCCACGGCGCCGCCTTCCGCCGAGCCGCCGCCGATCACGCCGGAGATGCCGTGCTTGGCCATGAAGTCGAAGGCGCGGTCGGAACCGCTCTGGATCGGCTGCCAGCATTCGACCGGCCGGCGCAGCGGCCGCGGCACCAGCGTGATGTCCTTCAGCGTGTAGCCGCGATAGGGCACCGCCGGCGGAATCGTGTAGTAGGTGCCCTTGTGCGAGAAGCGCTCCTCGTTGAACGCCTTGAAGATGACGTCGCAGCCTTCCTCGAACATTTCCCGGTTCGCCGCCTGGTCGGTGAGCGGAGCGCCAAAGCTCTCGACCTCGCGCGTATGATAGCCGCGCGCCACGCCGAAGGTGATGCGGCCGCCGCTCAGCACGTCGGCCATCGCATAGTCCTCCGCCAGGCGCAGCGGATGCCACATCGGCACGACATTGAAGCCGCAGCCGATCCGGAGGTTCTTGGTCTGGCCCGTCAGATGCAGCGCCATCATCAGGAGATTGGGGATGCATTCCGTGCCCTCGGGCTGGAAATGATGCTCGGCCATCCAGAAGGTGTTGTAGCCGAGGCCATCCATCTTCTTGGCGTAGGCCACCGCCTTGTGCAGCACGCCCGCCAGCTCCTCGTTCGAGTAGTGGCGATCGTTGATCGGCGTGCCGCCGTAGCCGGCATTTTCCAGGTCGACCGAGCCGACATAGGAGCTGTCGAATTTGGTGATCATGGCGCATTTCCTCCGCGGCACTGGCGGCCGATAGGGGCCAATTGAGCCCACCGATTGCGGGGTTTGGCAATTCCCCCGCGCGTTCGCGATGCGGATTTCGCAGGGGTCGGCGACGGCAAAGCGGTGTTACGCTTGGCCAAAATTCCTGGAGGAAGCAACGATGGGATACGACCTCGTCATCAAGAACGGCACCGTGGTCGACGGCACGGGCGCCGCGCGCATCCAGGCGGACGTCGCGATCGCCGACGGAAAGATCGCCGAGATCGGCAGGGTGACGGAGGGCGCCAAGCGGACCATCGATGCCCATGGCCTCGTGGTGGCACCGGGCTTCGTCGATCCGCATACCCACTACGACGCGCAGATCTGCTGGGACGGCGCCGTCACGCCCTCGTCGTGGCACGGCGTCACCTCCGTGGTGATGGGCAACTGCGGCGTCGGCATCGCGCCCTGCAAGCCCGAGACGCGCGAGATCGCCATGAAGGACCTGGTGAACGTGGAAGGCATTCCCTTCGACGTGCTGAACAAGGGCATCACCTGGGACTGGGAGACCTTTCCCGAGTTCATGGACGCGGCCGCCGCGCGCAAGCCCTCGCTCAACCTCGCCTTCATCGCGCCGCTGACGCCGTTCCGCCACTACGTCATGGGCGAGGCCTCGATGGAGCGCGCCGCCACGGCGGAGGAGACGGCCAAGATCGCCGAGCTGATCGGCGAGGCCGTCGACGCGGGCGCGCTGGGTTTCTCCTCGACCACGCTCAACCAGCACATGGGCTTCGAGGGCAAGCCGCTCGCCTGCCGCAACGCCAGCCGCGAGGAGATGAAGGCCTACGCCAACCAGCTCAAGAAGCGCGGCAAGGGCGCGATCGAGATCGCGCTGACGCGGCAGGTCGGCGTGCTGGAGCAGGATCAGTGCGAGCTGCTGGACTTCCTGCTGGAGGAAAGCGGGCGGCCGGTGACCTTCATCGCGCTGTTCGACCGCGACGACATCCCCGAGGCGGTGCGCGACACCTTGCGCCGCGCCGCGCCCATGATCGCCAAGGGTGCACGGCCGCAGACCTCGCCGCTGCCGCTCACGCGCGAATGCAACATGGACAATCCCTTCGCCTTCGCCGCCTTCCCATCGTGGAAGCGGGTGTTCGCCGACACCTCGAAAGAAGCGCAGAAGAAGGTCTATGCCGATCCCGCCTTCCGCAACCAGTTCCGCGAGGATCTCAAGAACCCGACCGGCTTCAGCGACTGGCGCCGCGTGGTGGTCCACGACGTGCGCAATCCGGCGCTGAAGCACCTGGAACGCAAGTCGATCGCCCAGATCGGCGAGCTGCAGGGCAAGGACGGCGTCGACGCCTTCCTCGACATGGTTCTGGCCGACGATCTCGACGTCGAGCTCACCATCTCCTCGTGGAATACGCGCGAAGACCGCATGCGCGAGCTCCTGAACAATCCCGCCATCCTGATGGCGCTGGGCGACGGCGGCGCGCATGTCGACATGCTGTGCGATGCCGGCTACCCGACCTACCTGCTGGGCACCTGGGTGCGCGAGAAGCAGGCGATCACGCTGGAGGAAGGCGTGCGCAAGCTCACCTCCGATCCCGCCGATCTCTTCGGCCTCAAGGACCGCGGCCGCCTCGCCAAAGGCGCGCCGGCCGACGTGGCGATCTTCGATCCCGCGGCCATCGGCTCGTCCAACCACGGCGAGCGCCGCCACGACCTGCCGGGCGGCGCCAAGCGCATCGTGATGCCGTCGCGAGGCGTCGAATACACGGTGGTCAACGGCGCGATCACCTGGGAGCAGGGAAAGCTCACCGAGGCCAAGGCGGGGAAAGTGCTGCGGGGATAGGGCTTCGATATTGCCTGCCGATCTGTAAGATCATCGGCAGGCCATGAAGCATCCGAATCCTGCCGACTCACTGAAAAGGGACGTGCCGCTGCGCTACGACACGCGGCTGCTCGGGCGTATTCTTGGCGACACGGTGCGGGCCCAGGAGGGTCAGCAGGTGTTCGACCTCGTCGAACACATCCGCCGGACCGGCCTCCAGTTCCGTCGCAACGCAGACGAGGGAGCGCGGCTGGAACTGCAGGCGGTCATGAGCAGCCTGCCGATGGAACAGGCCCTGCGAATCATCCGGGCCTTCGGTCATTTTTCGCACCTGGCCAACATCGCCGAGGACCAGCACCAGACCCGCCGCGCCCGCGCCGACGCCAAGGCCCAGGTCCCGCCGCAACCGGGCACGATCGCCCATGCCCTTGGACGCGCCAGGGATGCCGGCATTTCACGCGCGCAGCTGAAGGCATTCTTCGACAACGCGCTCTGCAGCCCGGTGCTGACCGCGCATCCGACCGAGGTCCGACGCAAGAGCTCGATCAATCGCGAGATAGAGATCGCCCGGCTGCTGGACGAGCGCGACCGCGTCCAGTTCACCCCCAAGGAACTGGTGGACAACCGCGACGCCTTGCGTCGCGCCGTGCTCATCCTGTGGCAGACAAATCTCATCCGGAGCACGCGCCTGCGCGTCATCGACGAGGTCGCCAACGGGCTCGCCTACTACGACCATACGTTCCTGCGCGCCTTGCCGGTGTTCTATGCCGACCTCGAGGACCGGCTGGGCACCGCCGACCCGGCATGGCAGGACATCGGCGTACCGTCCTTCCTGCGCATGGGCAGCTGGATCGGGGGCGACCGCGACGGCAATCCCTTTGTCACCGCCGAGGTGTCGCGCGAGGCACTCGCCCTGCAAAGCCAAGGCGCGCTTCGCTTCTACCTCGAGGAACTGCATCTGCTGGGGAGCGAGCTGTCGCTCGACGGCCGCATCGTGACCGTCTCCGGGGGCCTTACGGCGTTGGCTGACCGCTCACCCGATCGCGCGCCCGAGCGGATGGACGAGCCGTACCGGCGCGCGATCGTGGGAATCTATGCGAGGCTCGCTGCCACGGCATTGGCGCTCGACGGACTCGCGGCGCCGGTGCCACCGGTTGGGCCGGCGCCTATTTATGAATCCGCCGGCGCCTTCAAGGCCGACCTCGATGCGATTTCGCAGTCGCTGGCGGAAAACGGCTCGGTGGACCTGTCGCGCGGACGCCTGCGTTCGCTCCGCCGCGCCGTCGACGTTTTCGGCTTTCATCTCGCTTCGCTCGACATTCGGCAGAATTCCGACGTCCATCAAAGGGTCATGACGGAGTTGCTGGGGACGGCGGGTGTTGACGCGGACTACGGGACACTCGACGAGGGCGCGCGGGTCAGCCTGCTGGCAGGCGAACTGGGCAATCCACGACCGCTGGCGTCGCCCGGTTTCTCCTATGGCGAGGAAGCCGCGGCCGAACTCGCGATGCTCCGGGTGGTGGCGGATGCGCACCGCCGCTACGGCCGCGCCGCCATGCCCAACTACGTCATCTCCAAGGCCGACGGCGTCTCGGATGTCCTCGAAGTAGCCGTGCTGCTGAAGGAAGTCGGCCTCCTGCGCCCACGCGAGGGCCGGCTCGACGTCGACATCGTGCCGCTGTTCGAGACCATCGGCGATCTGCAGCGCTGCGGCCGTGTCATGGACGATCTTCTCGGCCTGCCCGCCTATCGGCGCCTGATCGCCTCGCGCGGCGGGACCCAGGAGGTGATGCTGGGCTACTCCGACAGCAACAAGGACGGCGGCTACCTGACCTCGACCTGGGAGCTGTACAAAGCCGAGCTGGCGCTGATCGACACCTTCCGGCGACACCAGGTCGGGCTGCGCCTGTTCCATGGCCGCGGCGGTTCGGTTGGCCGAGGCCGGGGGCCGAGCTACGAGGCGATCCTGGCGCAGCCGAACGGCGCGCTGCAGGGCGCGATCCGGGTCACCGAGCAGGGCGAGGTGATCGCCGGCAAGTACTCCAATGCCGAAGTCGGCCGCCGCAACCTGGAAATCCTGGCCGCGGCGACGCTCGAGGCGACGCTCCTGCAAGCAGACCGGCAGGAACCGCCCGCGGCCTGGCTCGCCGCCATGGAGGAACTGTCGGTCGAGGCCTTCCGCGCCTATCGCGCGCTGGTCTACGAGACCGAGGGCTTCGACCGCTACTTCCGCGAATCCACGGTGCTGGACGAGATCGCCAGCCTCAACATCGGCAGCCGCCCGGCGTCGCGGTCGAAGAAGCAGGGCATCGAGGATCTGCGCGCCATTCCCTGGGTGTTCAGCTGGGCGCAATGCCGACTGATGCTGCCCGGCTGGTACGGTTTCGGCGCGGCCATCAAGGCGTGGACTGTCAGCCGACCCAAGGATGGCCTGGCAATGCTGCAGGCGATGCACGACGGCTGGCCGTTCTTCCGCAGCGTGCTCGCGAACATGGACATGGTGCTGGCCAAGAGCGACATCGCGCTCGCCTCACGTTACGCCGAGCTGGTGACCGATGCGGCATTGCGCGAGCGGGTCTTCGGCCGGCTTCGTCAGGAGTGGCAGGCGTCGATCGACGCCGTGCTGGCCGTCACGCGGCAGCAGTCGCTGTTGGAAAGCAACCCGTCGCTCGGTCGTTCGATCCGCAACCGCTTCCCCTACATCGACCCGCTCAACCACGTTCAGATCGAACTGCTGCGGCGGCACCGTGCCGGCGATGCCGACCCCGAAGTGGTGCAGGGTATCCACCTCAGCATCAACGGCATCGCGGCCGGTCTGCGCAACAGCGGCTGAGGGTGGTCTTCCGTCGGCGGCGACGGCCGCGGCAACGTAGCCCGACGCGCGCTCCCGGGGACAAGGCGCATGGCAACCTCTGCCAGGCTTGCGCGCTATGTCGATGACACGATCGGCATGTGCCGTGCGGAATATTCAGCGGGGGCGGGTTGATCGTGTGAGGCATCGCCCCAGATCAGGGGTGGCGGGCCGGCCGAGCGACTGAAGACCACACCGAGTGGGAGGTCTCGCCAGACGCGATGCGCGAACGGAAACTCCAATCGAGAGGAGCGCACGATGAAGATGAATTCCGCACAGATCGAGCGGACTCTGCACCAATTGCAGGCTGAAGCCATTCCGGTGGAGCATCCGGTGATGCCGCAGCTCGAGCGGCTGTTCGGTGAACACACCTATTTTCTCGACGGCAACGGCCTCAATATCGTGGAGCCCGTCGAGGCGGAAAAGGAAAAGAGCAATGGCCAGCAGGGCGTGGTGGTGAATATCGCCAGTTGGACCGACGCGAGCACGGCGAGTCTCGAACCTCACCCGCCCGAATCGACCGACCTGGTGATCGATCTCGAGATCGACCGTCGCCATTGACGCGGTGTCGGCCGTGAACGCCTCGATGAGGAGGCATTCCGGCCTTTAGGGAGCGACGCTCCATTCCCGGACCGATCGCCTGTCGACGGTGATCGGTAAGCGGATATCGTTGTGTCCATCACAACGGCCCAAGGGACCCGCTGCCGCGAAAATTCCGCTCCCCGTCGGGGGTGGGCCGCGCGCCTTACTTCGGTCGCGGCTCGCTGAGATGCGCGCCGGGTTGTGCCAGCTTCCCGCGCCGCAACAGCTTCACTGCCGCGACGAGCGCCCGGGCCGCGTTCCGCGTCTCCTCCTGGACGGCGCGATCGGCGTCGAGGGCCAGGTGGCTCGCGGCATAGCTCTCGTAGTAGCCGACGTAGCGGTCGATCTCGGCCGGGTGTCCGGCGCTGATCAGGCCCATGTCGCGCAGCCAGTCCGACAGCGAGCGACGCAGCGTTTCGGCGCCGACGGCGTCACCGTGCACCACGACCGAGAAGGCGCGGCCGGCAAGGTGGCGCGGATAACTCCAGCCCTTGTTCTCGAGCGCCTTCGCCTTGGCGGGGTTCTTGCCCGACGTCGAGGTCGGGTCGGGATTGCCGCCGTCGGCGCAGACCAGGCGGTCGATCATCGCCTTCAATACCGTCGGCGCCTGGTACCAGTGCACCGGCGTCACGATCATGACGCCGTGCGCGGCCGCCCACATCGGATAGATGTCGGCCATCCAGTCGTTCATCTGCGCATAGGCGTGGTTGGGGTAGCAGGAGCAGGGCCAGTGGCAGAGCGGCATCGCCGTCGAGACGCAGGCCTTGCAGGGGTGGATGTGCAGGCTGCGCTCGGCGGTGATGCGGCTGAGGTCGAGCAGCTCGACCTCGAAGCCGCGTGCGCGCCTGAAGACCTGCTCGGCGATCTTCGCCAGCCGCCAGCTCTTGGAGATCTCGCCGGGGCAGGTCTGGTCGCTGCGCGGCGAGCCGTTGATCAGCAGGATGCGCGGCTTGGCTGCGGCGGATTTCTGCCGCCGTTCGGCGCGCGCGATGGCGTCGTGCGCGGCCAACCACTCGACGGAAAGTTCTTGGTCCGGATCGGCCCAGCCGGGACCGGCGCGGCGCTTGAGCGGCCACTTGCGATCGTCGCGGTAAGCCTCCCAGGCGACCTCGGCCAGGCCCGCGATCCCGTCCTCGAGCGGCTGGAAGGCGGGATCGTAGAAGCGCTGCCGGAAACGCCGCGCGAACTCGGCCTTGCTGAGCAGGGTGCTCGGCATGCCCTTGCGAACCGTTGGACGGGCCATGTTTCCTCCCTAGAATCCAAAGAGTGTAACGCCGGCGGGCGCCCGACGCTGCCGGTCACAGTCACAGAAAATGGACGGCGAGATGATTGCCCGACGAGGGCCAGATCACCGAAAACTGACGGCGTCCCTCGGGGACGCCTTTTTGCTATCCGCGCCGCCGCAAGCGTATTCAGGTCCGATCACCTATTGACCGGCCCCGATTTGCATGATCGAGCATACGCTGAACGCGACCCAGGTCGCCGACGGGACGCCGCTCTGCCAAATCAGATCGTTGCAGAACGTCGATGAACTCGGCCGCGGATACCGCTTCCTCTCTCGCGTAGACGATCTCGATTGTTATGCTGCCCTCCCGGCGAGCGCTCGAATCGCATTTTCAAGCGTAGCGTCGGCTTGGTTTAGGCGGGAGATGGTTCCATCAAGGTTGGAGCGGTCCGCCTTCAATCTCGCATTGAGACCGTTCAGCATCGCTCGCACATCATGGTTCGACGGACCGCCAGTGTTCCTTCGTGCCTGAACAACCAACTCTGGATCGACGGCCTGAGCGACGAGGTCCGCGGATAGATGGACGGATTTCCCGAGCATGGCCTTAGCCTGTTCCGCGACTAGATCGGCATCGATCTGCTCCGCCGTCAGCCCTCGTGCGCTGGCTGTTCGAACAACATCACCGACAAGATGGTGGGCTTCCCTAAAGGAAAGGCCAGCCTCTCGGACCAGCAGATCGGCGAGGTCTGTCGCGGTCGAAAAGTTGGCACGTGCGAGTGCGAGTGCGCGTTCCGGACGAGGCCTGCATTTCTCCACCACGACGCGCGCGACGACAACAGCTCTTCGACCACCATCGAGAGCATCCCATGTCCAGCGGAAGGGATCGCAGCAGGCATCGAAACCGAAGGAATAGTGTGTTGCCCGCAATCCCGACAGAGCACTTACATGGGCGCCGAGGACTTGTGCGGCGCTGGCTCGGAGAACCTCAAGGGCCGACATGTTTTTCTTCTGAGGCATCATGCTAGAAGTTTGTGCCACGCTGTCGGGCAGTTCGAGCGTCTGGAACTCGTAGGTCGTCATGACGAAGAAGTCTTGTGCCATGCGGCTGAGGGTCGTCGCTGTCAGTGCCAGGCCCGAAAGGAGCTCCACGAGATAGTCGCGCGAGGCGATGCAATCCTGCGCATGGGGGCCGACCCCTTCGAAGCCTAGCGATCGGGCTGTGACCTCGCGGTCGATTGGGAATGACGTGCCAGCCATCGCACCTGCACCAAGCGGCGACACGTTCGTCCGTGACAGGCATTCGACGATGCGCTGATAGTCTCTCTCCAGTGCATGCGCAAAACCAGCCAAATGATAACCGAAAGTGACAGGCTGGGCGGGCTGCAGGTGCGTGTAGCCGGGCATGACCACGCTGCTGAACTGCGCAATTTGCTCGTTCAATGACTGTCGCAGGTCCAACATAACCTGGCAGATCGCGAGCGTCGCTGTGCGGGCGCGGAGGCGATCCATGGTCGCGTAAAGGTCGTTCCGGCTGCGGGCGATATGGACGCGACCGCCGATGTCAGAACCGACCCGTTCGATGAGGGTGGCTTCGTAGTTGAAGTATGGGTCCTCGCGTGCCGGATCGAGCACAAATGCCGATGGGCCCGCCGCTTCCAGGTCGAGTATCGCTCCCGCCAACCGGCGCGCGTGCTCGTTACTCAGAATGCTCCGCGCAAGAAGCATCAGAACGTGCGCCTTGTTGATCTTCGTGATCAGCGGAAGGGCGGCCGGGAAGTCTCGGATCAAGTTGGGTGCCAACATCTCGGCCTGGATGATCGGATCGAGAGGATCCTTAAGCATTCCGCTCACTTTGGACGTCATCGAGCACCTCACTAGCTTGGGATCTGAGCGCCACTGGACGTAGCAAGGTACTGGCCCTATCAAAAGAGCCAATTCCCGCATTGATGGAGGTACCAGTGCGATCGGACATTGCGACGCTTTCCTTGTCGATCGAGCGGACCGTTGGCGTGCCGCTGCAACGACAGCTGGTCGATCAACTCCGAAACCTCATCTTGAGCGGTCGCCTTCAGGCGTCAGCAAAGCTTCCCTCCAGCCGCCAGATCGCTGAATATCTCGGAGTGTCGCGAAACACGTCGCTTGCGGCGATTGATCAACTGATAGCCGAGGGGTACGTCGAGGCCCGCCACGGCGCGGGTGTCTACGTCGGTGATATCAAGCAGACCAAGCCTCGCTCAGTGGACCGGCTACCACGACGCGCCAGTGTCGAGGCGAAGCTGCGACCGGCGCGACCGTTTCAAGTCGGAACCATCGATTCGAGGTTGTTCCCGAATACGACCTGGGCGCGACTTCTATCACGCACGTGGCGACACCCTGGACAAGACTTACTCGGGTATGCCGACCCTTTCGGGTGGATGCCGCTGCGCGAAGCGATCGCCGACCACCTCTATCAGTGGCGCGGCATCGAGTGCTCTGCGGCGCAAGTGATCGTCACCAGCGGCGCAGCTGAGAGTTTTGACCTCGTTGCCCGCTGCCTTCTGAAACCTGGGGACACTGCCTATGTCGAGGAGCCGGGATACCCTTTGCTGATTGAAGCGCTCGTCTCGGCTGGCGTGCGCCTCAAGCCGGTGCAAGTCGATGAGGGAGGCTTCGTTGTACCGGAGGTAAGCGATGGGAGATCGAGAGCGCGAGCCGCGTTCGTAACGCCGTCCCGGCAGTTCCCCCTCGGGGTCATCATGCCAGTGACACGACGGCTCCGCCTGCTGGAATGGGCCAAGGCCTGCAATTGTACAATCATCGAGGATGACTTCGACAGCGAGTTCCGATTTCGCGGCGCACCACTACCAGCGCTCATGAGCCTGGCTCCGAACGGGCGTGTCGTCTATGCCGGGACCTTCTCCAAGGTCTTGTCACCGCTTCTTCGGCTTGGCTTCATGGTTGCTCCGATGGCTCAACTGAATCAGTTCCGGCTGCGAATGCAGCGACGCGGACAAATCGCATCCATGACCGCCCAGCCCGCGCTGGCCGAGTTCATCAACTCCGGTGGGCTTTCCTCCCACATCCGAAGATGCAGAGGCATCTACGCTGCACGCCAACGAGCACTGTTGAGCCAATTCGCGCGAGCGGAGGATGTAGTCTTCATCAATGCTCAAGATGGCGGCCTGCATCTGATCGCCGAACCGACAACCGAACTGTCCCAAGACTATACCGACGAAGAACTCTGCCAGATTGCTGAAACGATTGGCGTGACCATCAAGCCCTTGAGCGCATTCTATCACGGGCGTCCGGTCAGCCGCGGGCTCGTTCTCGGTTTTGCAGGGTTTGACGAAAGAAAACTGGCCGCCTCGGCAAGTCGGCTGGTCAATGCACTGCGGCGCGCGGTGAAGTACCCTGCATGAGCCTGTAACGCCAACTTCCGTTGATGAAGTCTAAAACCGACCAAAATTCATCGCTCACGCACCAGGGCTCGACGTCTCTTGTGGGTCACGAACGGGAGTGCTCCCATCAGACCGAGCCTGTCTCAGGTGCCTCAGAAAGCTGACGGGATCTCTGCAGTGCACAAACAGGCTCGTAAGTTAAGTGCCGTCTTTCCGGTCCTTTGTAAGTGAGCTCTCGGAGGGTGTAAGAGGCCCCGTCCCGCTGGTCGGGTCACGCTCTCCAGCGCCCCGAGGGGCACAGGAGAACCGCTCTGCGTCTCGCCTTCGGGTAGTGCCCAGAATCATTCGCACTTTTGGTCGGTGGCCTGCTCCGGTTAAGCGGTCATCGCGTTGCGCTGCCTGAGCAGCTCCAAGTTCAGATATCGCTTGGTCGACCATCGCGTGCCGGCGATGTGGCGCAATCTTGCCGCGGCCAGGTGGAGGGCCGAGCTGCAGTCGGGGAAGGCGCCAGCAGGGCTCCCGCGGCGACCGCAAGCGCCGCCGCGAGAAGCTGCAGGAAGACAAGAGCACCGGCAAGGAACCACGCGGTCTGCGGCGCCCATCCACTGCGCACCAGCGGCGGTATCAGCAGGCCCGTCGTCGCCCAGAGCACCAGCGCCGGGATGCCGAACAGCAATGGTGACCCGAGAAGCCCGATACGGTCCGGGATCAGCCTCAATCGTTTACGTGTCGCCATCCACCGCCCGCCTGAACCTGAGGAGCCTCGCCGAGGCTGGGATCAAAGTGCCAGCACGGCTAGAGCATCGAGCCACAAATAGGAATCGACTGAGGATTCCCAAGGAATCAGAAATCTGATTCAAGGTTCTGGCTGGGGCTGGAGGCCAGCCTGGATGGGAAAGCCATATTCGATTGACCTTCGGGAGCGTGTTCAGGC
>JAUXWB010000237.1 GCA_030684475.1 Reyranella sp.
CAGCCCGCCCGGCAGCGCGCGGATGACGCTCAGGATGCCCTGCCAGTGATAGCGGATCGACTTCTGGCCGGTGACCAGTTCGTCGTAGGCGCTTGCCGGCGAAGAGAGGAGGCCGCGCAACGACTCCATGGGCCCGCTGAATAAGGAAATAGGAAGGGTTAGAATCGCATGGCGAGGGGGCGAGGTCTACCGACCCCTCCGGCCTTTGAGACTGGCCTCTCCCTACGGAGGAGGGTCGGGGAGGGGGACGGCGGACAATGGATCCCGGATCAGCGTGACGACTGGCGGGCCTTCCACCATTCCGCGATCTCGCCGACCACGCCCTTGCGGAAGGCGATCACGATCACGACGAAGATGGCGCCCTGGATCACCAGCACGAACTCGCCGAAGCCGGCCAGGTAGTTCTGCATCGTGACGATGACGAAGGCGCCGACCACCGGACCGGTGATGGTGCCGAGGCCGCCGACCAGCGCCATCAGCACGACCTCGCCCGAGGTCGTGGCAGCGACGTCGGTCAGGGTGGCGAACTGCTGGACCAGCGCCTTGGTGGCGCCGGCGAGCCCGGCCAGCGCCGCCGACAGCACGAAGGCGATCAGCTTGTAGCGGTCGGCCTCGTAGCCCAGCGACACGGCGCGCTGCTCGTTGTCGCGGATCGCCTTAAGCACCTGGCCGAACGGCGAATGGATGAAGCGGTAGATGGCGCCGTAGCCGAACAGGAAGATCGCCAGCACGACATAGTAGAGGACCCGGTCGTCTGTGGTCGGGATCAGGCCGCCCAGCAGGGCCTTGCGCGGGATGCCCTGCAGTCCATCCTCGCCGCCCGTGAACGGCGCCTGGACGCAGAAGAAATAGACCATCTGGGCGAAGGCGAGCGTGATCATGGCGAAGTAGATGCCCTGGCGGCGGATCGCCAGGGCACCGGTCACCAGGCCGAGCGCGGCCGCGCCCGCGACGGCGCCCAGCAGCCCCGCCTCGGGCGGCAGGTCCCAGGCCTTTACGACATGGCCGTAGAAATAGCCTGCCATGCCGAAGAACATGGCGTGGCCGAAGCTCATGAGGCCGGCATAGCCCAGCAGCAGGTTGAAGGCGCAAGCGAACAGCGCGAAGCACAGCGCCTTCATCAGGAAGATCGGGTAGACGAACAGCGGCGCCAGCAGCGCAAGCGCCATCACGACGGCGACGGCGATCCGCTGTGCGGTCATTTGGTCTGCCCGAACAGGCCGGCCGGCTTGACCAGCAGAACGATCGCCATGACAACGAAGATCACCGTATTGGACGCCGGCGGGTAGAACACCTTCGTCAGGCCCTCGATCAGCCCGAGGCCGAAGCCGGTCACGATCGAGCCCATGATCGAGCCCATGCCGCCGATCACCACCACGGCGAATACCACCAGCACCAGGTTGGTGCCCATCAGCGGCGAGACCTGCTGGATCGGCGCCGCCAGCACGCCGGCCAGCGCTGCCAGCCCGACGCCCAGCCCGTAGGTGAGTGTGATCAGCCGCGGCACGTTGATGCCGAAGGCGCGCACCAGGGTCGGGTTCTCGGTCGCCGCGCGCAGGTAGGCGCCGAGCTTGGTACGCTCGATGCCATACCAGGTGGCGAGGCAGATCACGAGCGCCGCCACCACGACAAAGGCGCGGTAGGTCGGCAGGAACATGAAGCCGAGATTGTAGCCGCCCGGGATCGGAGTGGGGTAGGACGAGCCGGTCGACCCCCACTTCCACTGGAACATGCCCTCGATCACCAGCGCCAGGCCGAAGGTCAGCAGGAAGCCGTAGAGGTGGTCGAGGTGGTAGATGCGTTTGAGGAACAGCTTCTCCAGCACGACGCCGAACAGGCCGACCACCAGTGGCGCCAGCACCAGAGCTGCCCAGAACGGCACGTCGAGAATCCCCAGCATCAGCCAGGCGGCGAAGGCGCCCATCATGTACTGCGCGCCATGCGTGAAGTTGATGACGTTCAGCATGCCGAAGATCACGGCGAGGCCGAGGCTCAGCATGGCGTAGAACGCGCCGTTGATCAGGCCGAGCAGGAGCTGGCCGAACAGCGCCTGGGGAGGGATTCCAATGAGCTCGAACATGGTCTCAGACCCCCAGATATGCCTGAAGCTTGCCGATGTTCTGCTTCACGTCGGCCGCCGTCATGACGTCGACGACATGACCGTCCTCCATGACGTAGTGGCGGTCGGCGACGGCGGCGGCGAAGCGGAAGTTCTGTTCGACCAGCAGAATGGTGAAGCCGCGGGACTTGAGCTGGCGGATGATCTCGCCGATGCGCTGCACGATCACCGGTGCCAGACCCTCCGTCGGCTCGTCGAGCAGCAGCAGGTCGGCCCCGGTGCGCAGGATGCGGCCGATCGCCAGCATCTGCTGCTCGCCGCCCGACAGCTTGGTGCCCTGCGAGCGCCGCCGCTCCAGCAGGTTGGGAAACAGCTCGTAGATCTCCCCGAGGCTCAGGCCTCCCGGCTTGATGGTGGGCGGCAGGCGCAGGTTCTCGTCGACGTTGAGGCTCGAGAAGATGCCGCGCTCCTCGGGGCAATAGGCGATGCCCAGCCGCGCAATCCGGTCGGACGGCAGGCAGACGGTCTCGCGGCCCTCGAACAAGACGGTGCCCGTCCGCTTGCCGACGATGCCCATCACCGACTTCAGCGTCGTGGTCTTGCCGGCACCATTGCGGCCCAGCAGCGTCACCAGCTCGCCGCGGCCGATCTCGAAGCCGACGCCGTGCAGGACGTGCGACTCGCCGTACCAGGCCTGCAGGCCCTCCACCTTGAGCAGCGGCTCAGCCATGGCTGGTCCCGACATAGGCCTCGACCACGGCCGGGTGCCTGGAAACCTCGGCGTACGGCCCTTCCGCCAGCACCTCGCCGCGCGCCAGCACGGTGATGGTGTCGGAAAGGTCGGCGACGACGGACATGTTGTGCTCGACCATCAGCACCGTGCGGTTCTTCGCCACCGTGCGGATGAGGGCGGCGATGCGCTTGATGTCCTCCTGCCCCAGCCCGGCCATCGGCTCGTCGAGCAGCATCAGCTCGGGTTCCAGCGCGAGCGTGGTGGCGATTTCGAGGGCGCGTTTGCGGCCATAGGGCAGCTCGACCGCCGGCAGTTCGGCGAAGCCCGCGAGCCCGACTGCCTCGACCAGCTCGACTGCCCGCGGGTCGAGCCCGTCGAGCACGCGCTCGGAGCGCCAGAAGTGGAAGGAGTTGCCGAGCTTACGCTGCAGCGCCACGCGCACGTTCTCGCGCACCGATAGATGCGGGAACACCGCCGAAATCTGGAACGACCGCGCCAGCCCCATGCGCGCGATGGCCGCCGGCGAGCTGCCGGTGATGTCGCGGCCTTTGAACCGGATCCGGCCTGCGGTCGGCGTCAGGAAATGCGTCAACATATTGAAGCACGTCGTCTTGCCGGCGCCGTTGGGGCCGATCATGGCGTGGATCGTGTGCCGCCGCACGCGCAGGTCGACGTTCTTGACCGCGATGAAGCCCTTGAACTCCTTCGTCAGCCCGGTCGCCTCGAGAATTGCTTCTTCTTCGGCCATCCGCCCCCCTTGCGGTGTCGCGACTAAATCGGAGGTTAGCGACGCTGTCTAGCGCCGGCGCGCGGGGCCGCCGGCGATATCGCTGGATGGAAGTCCGGTCTGCGGCCTTGCACGCTTTGCGCCGCGTCGCGGCCTTGCTAGGTCTTGGTCAACAGCAAAGCCCATGGAGGAAACGCGATGAGACGTAATCTGTTTGGCGCGGCAGCGCTCTGCGCTGCGGCCTGGGCCGTTCCGGCGGCCGCCCAGCTCACTGACAACACGGTCAAGATCGGAGTCGCCACCGACATGTCGAGTCTCTACTCCGACATCAACGGCCCGGGGGCGGTGATCGCCGTGCAGATGGCGATCGAGGATTTCGGCGGCTCGGTGCTCGGCCAGAAGGTCGAGATGGTTTCCAGCGACATCCAGAACAAGGCCGACGTCGCCGCCACCACCGCCGGCCGCTGGTTCGACACCGAGAAAGTCGACGTCATCCTGGGCACAGGCGCCTCGTCGTCGTCGATCGCCACCTCGCGCGTGGCCAACGACAAGAAGAAGATCTACCTGGCGACCGATCCCGCCTCGTCGGACATCACCGGAAAGCTCTGCAACGCCTACACCGTGCACTGGACCTACGACACCTCGGCGCTGGCCAACGGCACCGGCTCGGCGGTCGTCAAGGCCGGCGGCAAGACCTGGTTCTTCCTCACCGCCGACTATGCCTTCGGCTATGCTCTGGAGCGCGACGTCTCGGCCGTGGTCACCAAGGCTGGCGGCAAGGTGCTGGGCGGCGTCAAGCATCCGATCAACAGCAACGACTTCTCGTCGTTCCTGCTGCAGGCCCAGTCCTCCAAGGCGCAGATCATCGGCCTCGCCAACGCCGGCGGCGACACCATCAACTCGATCAAGCAGGCGGCCGAGTTCGGCATCGTCAAATCCGGCCAGAAGCTCGCCGGCCTGCTGGTCTTCGTCTCGGACATCCACTCGCTTGGTCTCGAGCGCGCCCAGGGGCTGAGCCTCACCGAGGCCTTCTACTGGGATCTAAACGACAAGACGCGCGCCTTCTCCAAGCGCTTCGCCGCCAGGCACGGCGGCAAGATGCCGACCATGGTGCAGGCCGGCTTCTACTCGGCGGCCCTGCAGTACCTCAACGCCGTCAAGGCCGCCGGCACCGACAACAGCGACAAGGTGATGGCGACGCTCAAGTCGACCAAGTGGGACGATCCCGTGTTCGGGCCGAGCTACATCCGTCCCGACGGCCGCAAGATGCACAGCATGTACCTGTTCGAGGTCAAGAAGCCGTCCGAGTCCAAGGGCCCGTGGGATTACTACAAACTCATCGCGACCATCCCGGGCGAGGAGGCGTTCCGTCCCATGGACCAGGGCGATTGCCCGCTGGTGAAGAAGAACTAATCTTACTCAGTCAGCGCGGCGGGTCATCGGGCGCGATGACCCGCCGGGGATTGCGCGGCTGCCTCTACTTCTTGGCCACCAGTGGGCAGCCGCCTTCGTCCAGCGGCCGGAAGGCCTCCTTGCCCGGCACCGTGGCGATGATCTTCGCCAGATCCCATGCGCTCTTCGCCTCCTCGGGCGTCTTCACCTGCATCAGGTACATGTCGCGGATGACGCGCCCGTCCGCGCGAACGTTGCCGTCCTTGGTCATGAAGTCGTTGATCGGCAGCTTCTTCATCTCCGCCAGCACGGCCTTGGCCTCGTCGGTGCCGGCGGCCTTCACTGCCTTCAGGTAGTGCAGCACGGCGCCATAGGTGCCGGCCTGGATGAAGCTGGGCGGCCGGCCCATCTCCTTGGTGAAGCGGTCGGTGAAGGCGCGCGCTTCCGGGTTCATGTCCCAGTAGAACGGGCTCGCCATCAACAGGCCCTGCGCGACCTTGAGGCCGACACCGTGCACGTCCGGGAACTGCATCAGCGGCGCACTGATCCGCATACCCTGCTTCACCAGGCCAAACTCGGCCGCCTGCTTCACTCCGTTGATGATGTCGTTGCCGCCATTGGCGAACATCAGCCCCTTGGCCTTCGACGCCTGCGCCTGAAGCACGTAGGAGGAGAAGTCTGCGGAATTGAGCGGATGCCGTACCGAGCCCAGCACCTTGCCGCCTGCCGCCTTGATGAATTTGGTGGCATCCGCTTCCACTGCCAGGCCGAAGGCGTAGTCCACGGTGATGAAGAACCAGGTATCCCCGCCCTGCTTGGCCAATGCGTTGACGATGGTCTTGCCTAGGCTGTAGGTGTCGTAGATCCAATGGATGCTGTGCGAGCCGCAGGACTTGCCGGTCAGCTCCGACGTCGCCGCCGCGGTCGGCATGACGATGCGGTTCTTCTCCTCGGCGACCTTCACCAGGGCGAGTGCGATCGCCGAGTTCGGGATGCCGACGATCAGGTCGACATCTTCGTTGTCGTACCAGCGCCTGGCGATGCCGACGCCGACATCTACCTTGCTCTGGAAATCGGCGCTTACCAGCTCGATCGGCTTGCCAAGCACCGAGCCACCGAAATCGGCGATGGCGAACTTGACCGCGGCGACATCGCCCGGCCCGGTGTTCTCGGCGTAGGGTCCGGACATATCATCCAGCACGCCGATCTTCACGGCCTTGTTCTGGGCCAGCGCAGTGGCGCCGAACAGACAGCAAGACAGCAGCGCCGCGGCTACGGCTTTCGTGTGTCGCATCGTTTCCTCCCTGTTGAACTTCGTTTCGAGAATTCTAGCATGGCGTCTGCCATCGCGGGAGGACGCTCTACTCAGCCAGTGCAACAGGCGCCGGTCCGTTTTGACCTGTGGCTGTCCGCGGCGGGATTTGGTGCCGAAAGGCAGAGAGGGCGCAAGCAGGCGTCATCGCTTGCCATAAGCGCGTCGTCGATGACGCCTTTGGCGCTATGTAGTTGGGACCACAACATGCCGTCTATGGATTGTGGCCTGCGTGACAGGCCCGGCGGAGCCGTGAGCTACACTTCGTGGAATGGATCAGGACGATCCATGCTCGGTCCAATGTTTTCGGGTATTTCAGCCCTTTGCTGGCACCGAGCGCCTGGTTGATGGTGTCAGCCGCCGCGGCGGAGGGGCATCACGCCCGCCGCAGATCCAGCGTCAGGGGATGCTCGGGATTGTCCATCCTCCGGGGTTCGGGCGCCTCGCCCGGGCTGTGGCCGATCGGGAAGAAGCGGACCCGCCGGCGCGCCTCGGCCTCGTTGGCGTTCACCGGCACGCGGTCGTAGCTGCGGCCGCCGGGGTGGGAGACGTGATAGCTGCAGCCGCCCAGCGAGCGTCCGCTCCAGCTGTCGTGGATGTCGAAGGTGAGCGGCGCATGCACGCCGATGGTCGGATGCAGCGCATTGGCCGGCTGCCAGGCGCGGTAGCGGACGCCGGCCACGTATTCGCCGACCGTGCCGGTGGCGCGCAAGGGCAGGCGCCAGCCGTTGCAGGCGATGACATAGCGGGCATCGTTCAGCCCCTCGTACTTGTCCTGCAGGCGTTCGTCCGAGGAATCGACGTATCGCTCCGCGCCGCCGCCGCCCGGCTCCTCGCCCAGCACATGCCACGGCTCCAGCGCGTGGCGTAGTTCGAGCCCGACGCCGCGTTGCGCGATTTCGCCCAGCCGCGGGAAGCGGAACTCGAAATGTGGCGCAAACCATTCGGGTTCGAAGCGGTAGCCGGCTTCGGCGAGATCGGCGAGCACGTCGCTGAAATCCTGCCAGACGAAGTGCGGCAGCATGAAGTCGTCGTGCAGGCGTGTGCCCCAGCGGCTGAGCGGCCGCTCGTAGGGCCGGTCCCAGAATTTCGCGACCAGGCCGCGCAGCAGCGCCTGCTGGGCCACGCTCATGCGCCAGTGCGGCGGCATCTCGAAAGCGCGCAGCTCGAGCAGACCGCGCCGGCCGGCCGCGCTGTCCGGCGTAAAAAGCTTGTCGATGCAGAATTCGGTGCGGTGCGCGTTGCCGGTCGCATCGACCAGCAGGTTGCGGAAGATGCGGTCGACCAGCCACGGCGGTGTCTGTCTTCCAGGTGCGATCTGGCGGAAAGCGATCTCCAGCTCGTGCAGTGAATCGTTGCGCGCCTCGTCAACGCGCGGGTGTTGGCTGGTCGGGCCGATGAACAGGCCCGAGAACAGGTACGAGAGCGAGGGATGGTTGATCCAGTAGCCCAGCAGGCTCTTCAGCAGGTCGGGCCGGCGCAGCATCGGTGAGTCGGGCGCCGACGGCCCGCCCAGCACGAAGTGATTGCCGCCGCCGGTGCCGGTGTGCCGCCCGTCGATCATGAACTTCTGCGCGCCGAGCCGCGTCGTGCGCGCCTCCTCGTAGACGATCTCCGTGCGCTCGACGAGCTCGGGCCAGCTCGCCGAGGGATGGATGTTGACCTCGATCACGCCGGGGTCGGGTGTCACGCTGAAATGGAGCAGTCGGGCATCGCCGCCCGGCGGCGGATAGCCCTCGATGAAGACCGGCTGACCGAGTTCCTCGGCGGTATCCTCGACCGCCGCCACCAGGTCGAGATAGTCCTCGGTGCGCTCGACCGGCGGCATGAAGACGTAGAGGTGCCCGTCGCGCGGCTCGAACGACATCGCGGTGCGCACGATGGCGCCGGCTGACGAGCCGACGCCAGGCCGGCCCGCGAGGTCGGGTGCCAGCGCGCGGCGCCACGCTTCGCGGCGGGCGTCGCCGTCGCCGGTGGTGTCAGGCGCGATGCCGCGCTCCTGGCGGCGTAGAACGGGCGCGCGGCGGAAGGTATCGAGCGGCGGCAGGTCGGGATAGGCGACCATGGGATCGGGATCGGCGATGAAGTCGGTATCCGCCGCTGCCGCCCACGGCAGCGAATCGAGCGGCAGGCGGTAGCCCAGCGCCGAGTCGCCGGGGATCAGGTAGCACTTCTCCGAGCGCAGGAACCACGGTCCGCTGCGCCAGCGGCCGCCGTGTCCATTCCCGTGCCCATTGCCGTTCGTTCGCCCGCCGTGTTCGCGGGCGATCGGCAGGACATAGCCCGCGGCGCCCTCGAGGCCCTTCTCGAAGACCCGCGCCAGCCGCTCCCGCTCCAGCGGGTCCTTCACCTTGGCCGCGTCGACGGCGACGTTGCTCGGCAGGCGCCGCTCGCGCCACAGGTAGTACCAGGTGTCCTCGAAGGCCGGGAAGAGGTAGCCGGGATTGAGCTGCAGCCGCTCGGCGATGGCGAGCGCAAAACGCTCGGCCGCCACCGGCGTGGCGCCGACCGGCTTGGATTCGACGGCGGTAAGATGAGAGTCGCGCCAGATCGGCTGGCCGTCCTTGCGCCAGAAGCAGCCCAGCGCCCAGCGCGGCAGCTGTTCGCCGGGGTACCATTTGCCCTGGCCGAAATGCAGCAGCGGCTTCTTGGCGAAGCGATCGGCGAGCTTGCGGAACAACACACCCGCCAGCCGGCGCTTCTCCGGCCCCAGCGCCAGCGTGTTCCATTCCGCGCCGTCCATGTCGTCGACCGACACGAAAGTCGGCTCGCCGCCCATGGTGAGCCGGACATCGCCCTTGGCGATGTCGCTTTCGATCGCCTCGCCGACCTTCAGCAGCGTCGCCCATTGCGCGTCGGTGTAGGGCTTGGTCGTGCGCGGCGTCTCGCGCACCCGCCGTACCGTCATGTCGTGTTCGAATTCGACTTCGGATTTCTCGACCGCGCCCTCGATCGGCGCCGCGCTCGACGGCTCGGGCGTGCAGGCGAGCGGAATGTGGCCTTCGCCCGTCAGCAGGCCGGAGGTCGGATCGAGCCCGATCCATCCCGCGCCCGGCAGATAGACCTCGCACCAGGCGTGGAGGTCGGTGAAGTCGTCGGTCGGGCCTTCCGGTCCGTCGAGCGGCTTCTCGTCGGGCTTAAGCTGGACCAGGTAGCCCGAGGCGAAGCGCGCGGCGAAACCCAGGTGGCGCATGATGGTGACCAGCAGCCAGCCGGTGTCGCGGCACGAGCCCTTGGCGAGTGCCAGCGTCTGCTCGCAGGTCTGCACGCCCGGCTCCAGCCGGACGATGTAGCCGATTTCCTTTTGCAGTCGCGCATTGAGGCCGACGATGAAATCGACGGTCCGCACTTTTTTGCGGTCGACGTTGGCAAGCCATGCCTTGAGCAGCGGCCCCGGCGGCTCCAGTTTGCGAAATGGCGCGATCTCCTCGGCCAGCGAGGGATCGTAGGCGAAGGGCCAAGTCTCGGCCTCGGGCTCGAGGAAGAAGTCGAAGGGGTTGTTGACCGACATGTCGGCCACGAGATCGACCACGATCTCGAACCTGTCGGTCTTCTCCGGGAACACCAGCCGCGCCAGGTGGTTGCCCTGCGGGTCCTGCTGCCA
>JAUXWB010000472.1 GCA_030684475.1 Reyranella sp.
CCATCAGGAACAGGTCGGCATAGAAGGCGGCGCGCACGGCCTGCTGGCGGTCGCGGATGGCGGCGCTCATCTGGTCGAGCGGCACGTTGACCTGATAGGCCGAGCGGAAGCCCTGGCCCGTGGTGTCGGCCACGTAGGTGATGCTGCCCGGCCGCGGATTGGCCGGCTCGCCGCGCATCGAGGGCGGCGCCACCAGCGGCGGGTTCACCATCTTGTCGAGCGCCTGGGCGAAGCGCTGCTGCATGTGCTGGAGGCTCCTGGCGTCGGGCAACGCGTCCATGCCGGGCGAGCGGCCATAGACGTCGTTGCCGGCGAGGTGCCAGCGCGGGCAGAGCGCGGGGAACTCCTCGTAGCCGCCGACCGCGAGCAGGGCGTCGCCGGCGCCGCTCTTTTCGAACCAGACGGAGCGGAAGGGCGCGTTGGGGCCGAGCTGCCGCGCGACCGGGCGGGCCCCTTCCCCGCCCCCTTGTCCGCCCCCTTGTCCAAGGGGCTCGTTCGGCTCGATGGCGTGCACGACCTCGACCTCGCGGTCCCAGTCGCCGCGGTCGTAGCATTGGCGCACCTGCATCGAGACGGCGTCGCGGCCGAAGCGCTCGACGAGCTGGAAGCTGGTCATGGCGAGGGAGCGATAGAGCGTGTTGACGGTGAGCCGCTCCGAGGCGCCCAGCCAGTATTCGCCCGCCGTCAGCGGATAGGCGCGCACGATCTCCTTCGCATCCTCGACCACCACCAGGGCGGCGGTGCCGAACACGGCCAGCTCCTCGTAGGCGACGGCCAGCGCGTTGTAGAGGTTGGAGCGCGCGAAGACGCGGAACATGCGGCCGGTGACGTCGTCCAGCCAGGCGCGGATCTCGGGCACCTCGGAGAGGCGCGGGCTGCCGATGCCGAGGCGGAACCACGGCCGCGCCGGCGAGGAGACGCCGGCCATCAGGCCCGAGGCCATGGTGCGGGCGGCCAGCATGGCGGTGGAATCGAGCAGCCTGCCGTTCAGCTTGGCGCCGCGATCGTGGCGGTGGGCGGCGCCGAGGAAGTTGCCGCGGCGCGGCAGGATGAATTCCGCGAGCTCGCGCCAGTGCGCGAACCAGCTCTGGCGCTCACGGTCGAGCGCCGAAAGGCGCCGCTCGCAATGGCGGCGGAGAGAAGGAGACTGCATGTTGTGGTCTTTCGTGGTGGTGTGCTGGCGATGTGCCTGCACTAAAAAAGAAAAGCGCGTGCCGGCAGCGCTGCATGTGCTCGAAACGCGTGACTCGTTCGCACCCGAGGCGTTAGGACTCGCGGAGACAGGACAACGGCGCGACGGGTGGGGCCGCGCGCAACCTGAGTGGTTCCATGACGACCTACAGCATTGTCCAGATCGGCAGCCTCAAGACCGGCTGGGCCATCGAAATCGACGGCATCGTTCGCATCTCGTACCCATCGCCGCTCTATCTAGGCGCGCACCTCGAAGCGATGCTGAAGGGCGCCGACGATGGCGATGCGGCGCTGATCGCCAAGGCGATCATCGCGCGGCCATGGCCCGACTACGAAGAACGGCTGACGCACCACAGCGACACCGGGCCCTGGAAGCCCGCGCTCGATCCGTTCAGGAAGGCCTAGCGGCGAGCCTGCCTTGAGCGTCGCCGGCTCTTCAAGGCTTGCGCGGTCTCGGCTTCTTGGGTTCCGGCGCCGCCTGCCAGTTCACGCCTTCCATGGTCTTCAGCAGGACCTTGGCCGCCGCCGGTGTTCCGTCGTCTTCGCCCAGCCACGTTGACCAGGCGTCGTCGTCGAGGATCGCCGGCATGCGGGGCTCGTCCTCCAGCGGCTTGATCGTGCGGCGTATCAGTTCGTTGGCCGGCACGGTGGCCATGACACACGCCAGCATGGGCGCGGGCAGATCGGCAATCTCGAACCGCCGCCACAAGAAGGCGAAGCCGCGCGGCTGGCCGTCCCTGGGGTCGATCGTCCATTGCCGGGTTTCCGTCTTTCCGGACGGCTTCATCACCTCTTCGCCTTCGTTGAAGGTGCGGAAGACGACGATGCCGCGCTGACCGGCGTGGAAGGGCGTGCGGAACGGCTCCTTCGCGTCGATGGTTTCCGAGCGCGCGTGGATCGGCCGTGGCCGCCGCCAGTCCCTCGGATCAGGGAAGCCCCAGCGCATCCTGACCACGTGTCGTGCACGCGCTTCGGCGTCCCAGACGATGACGGGCAACATGCCGTTGACGCGGTAGCTGACGATTGCGTCGTTGCCGCCGCCCTCGTTGCTGGCCTCGCCACCGCCGCCGCTGCTCTCCGTGAGCGCCTGCGAGAACT
>JAUXWB010000476.1 GCA_030684475.1 Reyranella sp.
ATCTGGCGGACCGACTGGCCGGCTTGGTGAAGCTGGGCAATCGTGCACCTCTCTTCGAGGGTGAGGTGGCCGTAATGTCTCCCCATGGCAACACCCTAGTCTGGTGTTGCACTTCGTTTGTGAGTTCAGGGGGACCTTTCCGTTGCAGCGAGGTCCCTCGCAAATGCTCGGGACGACGGCCTAGGGCCGTCGCCCCTCACCGGTCTTGTCGCGCAGCCGGCGCATGCCACGCAGCCAGCGGTCGCGGTCGAGCTTGCGCGCCATGTACTCCTTCACCTCGGGATGCGTCAGAATCAGGAAAGTCTCGGCGTCCATCGCCTCGATCACCGTCTGGGCGACCGCGTCGGTGACGAGCACGCCGTCGACCGAGGCCGCCGTCGCCCCCGCCATGCGCAGCATGCTGGTGTCGACCGCCTGCGGACACAGCACCGAGACACGGATGCCGCGGTCGCCGTACTGGATGGAGAGATGCTCGGCCAGCGCCACGCCGGCGTGCTTGGTGACGCCGTAGGGCGCCGATCCCATCGAGGCCAGCAGCCCGGCGGCGCTCGCGGTATTCAGCAGATAGCCCTCGCCCCGCTTCAGCATCTGCGGGACGAGCGCGCGGGCGGCGTAGACATGCGCCATCACATGGATGGCCCACGAATCGGCCCAGTCCTTGTCGGTGGCGTCCTCGTGGCCGCCGCGACCGATGCCGGCGTTGGAGAAGAAAATGTCGACCGGGCCGTACTTCTTTTCCGCCTCGGCGATCAGCCGCTTGACCTCGGCCTCCTGGCCGATGTCGCCCGCTACCGCCAAGCCGCCGATGTCCTTGGCCACCTTCTCGAGGCGCGCTGCATCCATGTCGGCCACGACCACGCCCTTGGCGCCTTCCTTGGCATAGCGCCGCGCGATCGCCTCGCCGATGCCGCCCGCCGCGCCGGTGACGACGCAGACCTTGCCTTTGACTTTCATGATGGCCCTATCCCCAGCTTTGCTCGATCAGTTGGACGTACTCGGCCTTGGACGGCTGGCGCGGTGACGTCTGGTGGCAGTGATCGCCCAGCGCGCCGTCGGCGATGGCCTCGACCACTTCCGGCTTCAACCCCATGGCGCCCAGCCCCTTGGGGATGCCGAGCCGATCGTTGAGCGCGTTCACGGCATTGGCCACGCCCTCGGCGTTGCCCTCGCGCTCCGGCAGCCCCATCACCTGGGCCACGCGCCTGTACTTGTCGCCGACCGCCGGCGCGTTGAAGCGCAGCACCGCCGGCAGGTAGACCGCATTCAGGGTGCCGTG
>JAUXWB010000479.1 GCA_030684475.1 Reyranella sp.
CGGCAACGGGGTCGCCACCAAGCTCGCGACCATCGTGCAGCTCGACCCGATCTACGTCACCTTCAACATGAGCGAGCAGGACGTCCTGCAGATTCGCGAGAACCTCAAGGAGCGTCGCCTCGACGTCGAGGAACTCAGCAAGATCCCGCTCAGCATCGGCCTGATGAACGAGGACGGCTTTCCCCATCAGGGCTTCCTCAACTACGTCTCGCCCGAAATCGACGCCTCCACCGGCACGATCCTGGTACGCGGCCTGTTCCAGAATCCGACTCGGGCCCTGATCCCCGGCTTCTTCGTCCGCGTGAAGGTGCCGATGGGGCTGGGTCCACAGGCCTCCCTGCTGGTGCCCAACCGGGTGATCGGGGAGGATCAGGGTGGCAAGTACCTGCTGATCGTCAACAAGGACGACATCGTTGAACAGGTGCGGATCACCACGGGGCAGCTCCTGACCGGTGGCCTGCGGGTGATCAAGACCGGCCTCAAGGCCGATGACCGCGTCGTGCTCAGCACCAACAGCCGGGCGATTCCCGGCGGCAAGGTCGTGCCCAAACCAACCACCATCGCGGCGCCGCCCGCCGCCGGCACGACGAAGTAGCCGGGCGGAACCGCAGCGATGATTTCAGCCTTCTTCATCAACCGGCCGGTCCTGGCCAATGTCCTGGCGATCGTCATCGTGCTGATCGGCGGCGTGGCGTTGCTGACTCTGCCGATCTCGCAGTATCCCAACGTCGTGCCGCCGACGGTGCAGGTCACCACGACCTATCCCGGTGCCAGCGCCAAGGTCGTCGTCGACAACGTTGCCCTGCCCGTCGAGTTGCAGGTCAACGGCGTCGAGAAGATGATCTACATGCAGTCCTACAGCACGGACGCCGGAACCTATGCGCTGACTGTCACGTTCGAGATCGGCACCGACCTCGATTTCGCTCAGGTGCTGGTGCAGAATCGGGTCAGCGCCGCGCTCGCGTCGTTGCCCGAGCCGGTCCAGGCACAGGGCCTCGTCACGGAGAAGAAGTCGACGTCGATCCTGCAGATCGTGTCGCTCACCTCGCCGGACGAACGCTACGACAGCCTCTTCTTGAGCAACTACGCGACCATCAACCTCGTCAACGAGCTGTCGCGCCTGCCCGGCATCGGCAACGTCAACGTGCTGGGCGTTGGCCAGTATTCGATGCGGGTGTGGCTGGACCCGGAGAAGCTTTATACCTTTGGCCTCACGCCGTCCGATGTCAGTGACGTCATCAAGCAGCAGAGCCAGGACGTGGCTGCCGGCCAGGTTGGCATGCCGCCGGCGCCCAAGGGACTGGATTTCCAGTACACGATCGACGTCGTCGGCCGGCTGAGCACGCCCGAGGAGTTCGGCAACATCATCGTCAAGACCGCCCAGGGCAACGGCGGACGGATCGTCCGGGTGAAGGACATCGGCCGCGTCGAACTCGGCGCCCAGACCTATTCCCAGACCTCGCACATCAACGGCAAGCCCAACTCCGGTCTCGCGATCTACCAGCTCCCCGACGCCAATGCCCTCGACGTCGCCAATGCCGTCAGGGCCAAGATGACGGAGCTTGCGAAGAACTTCCCGCCGGGCATCGCCTACGACATTCCGTTCGACACCACCCTCTTCGTGAACGCATCGATCAATGAAGTCTTCATGACGCTGATCGAGGCGGGCATCCTGGTGCTGATCGTGATCGTGATCTTCCTGCAGGACTGGCGCGCCATGCTGGTGCCGGCGACGACGATCCCGGTGACGATCATCGGCGCCTTCGCGGCGATGGCGGCACTGGGTTTCACCATCAACACGACGACGATGTTCGGCATCGTGCTGGCGATCGGCATCGTGGTTGACGACGCCATCGTGATCGTCGAGGGCGTCGCCCGCCACATCGAACGCGGCATGTCGAGCCACGACGCTGCCATCAAGGCGATGGACGAGCTGTTCGGCCCGGTGATCGGCATCACCCTCGTGCTCATGTCGGTGTTCGTTCCGGCCGCCTTCCTGCCCGGATTGACTGGCCAGATGTTCGCCCAGTTCGCCCTGGTCATCGCCGCAACGGCTCTGATCAGTGCCGTCAATGCGGCCACGCTGAAGCCGACCCAGTGCGCGATGTGGCTGAGGCCAACAGTGCCGCCGGAGAAGCGCAACATTTTTTTCCGCGGCTTCAACAAGGTCTACGACAGGCTGGAGAACGGCTACGGCGCCCTGGTCGGTGCGATGGTCCGGCGCAGTGGCCTGATGGTCTTGCTCGCCCTGGTGATTGCCGGTATCGGCGCCTGGGGCGTCGCCCGGCTGCCTACCGCCTTCATCCCCAACGAAGATCAGGGTTACCTGATGATCGGCGTGCAGCTGCCGGACGGCGCCTCGCTCGAGCGCACCGGCGCCTCTCTGGAGCAGGCGGCCAAGATCGCCATGGCCATGCCGGGCGTCGAGAATGTTGTGGCGCTGGGCGGCATGTCGGTGCTCGACAACAATTCCGCACTGGCCAATGCCGCCGTCTCCTACGTCATCCTGAAGAGCTGGGGCGAGAGAGAGAAGGCCGAAGGCCAGGATCTTCGATCGATCGTGCTCAAACTGATGCGCGAGCTGCAGGTCCTGCAGGATGGTCGGGCCTTCGTCATCGTCCCTCCGGCCATCCAGGGCATCGGCAACGCCGGCGGCTTCCAGATGCAGGTCGAGCAGAAGGACGGCAGCTTCGACTACGCCAAGCTGCAGGCCGTGACCGACGCCGTCATCGAACAGGCTGGTACGCAGTCCGCACTCTCCAACCTTGTGACCTCCTTCCGCGCCGGCGCGCCGCACATCCGCGTCGAGGTCGACCGGGTCAAGGCGGAGTCTCTGAAGGTTCCGGTCGGTGAGGTCTTCAGCACGCTTTCCGCCTATCTCGGTTCGGCTTACGTCAATCGCTTCAACAAGTTCGGCTTGAGCCTGCAGGTCTACATTCAGGCCGATTCGCAGTATCGCACGCGCCCCGAGGACATCCTGAAGCTCCAGGTGAAGAACCTCGACGGGCAGATGGTGCCGATCGGCGCCATCGCCGAACTGCGCGAAGCGCTGGGCCCGCCTTTGATCAGTCTCTACAACCTCTATCCTTCGGCGGCGATCGTGGGCTCCCCGGCAACGGGCTTCAGCTCGGGCGAAGGCATCGCCCTGATGGACCAGATCGCCAACGCGATCCTGCCGCCGGGCACCGGCTTCGAATGGACCGGAATGGCCTACCAGGAGAACGTGGTCGGCAATCAGCTGTTCTATGTCTTCGCCCTGGCCATCCTGCTGGTCTATCTCTGCCTCGCTGGGCAGTACGAAAGCTGGACAGCGCCGCTGGCCGTGATCCTGGCCGTGCCGCTCGCCCTGATCGGCCCGGCCATCGCGCTCACCGCCGTCGGTCTCGCCAACAACATCTATACCCAGATCGGCTTGATGCTGCTGATCGCGCTTAGCGCCAAGAACGCCATCCTGATCGTCGAGGTCGCGCGTGAAGCCCGGTTGGTCGAGGGCAAGGACATTGTCCACGCCGCCGTCGAGGCAGCCCGCACCCGCTTCCGCCCCATCCTGATGACCTCCTTCGCCTTCATCCTTGGTGTGGTGCCACTGGTGTTGGCAACCGGCGCCGGCGCCAACTCGCGCGTCTCGCTCGGCCTCTGCGTGTTCAGCGGCATGATCGCCTCGACCTGCCTCGCCGTGCTGTTCGTGCCGTCGTTCTTCACCGTGCTGCAGCGCTTCGAGGAACGGAAGAAGAAGGCCCCCAAGGCGCCTCCGGCCGAGGTCGCCGCCGCGTCCCCCTGACCGCGGCGCTGGATCGAGACCCCGCCTTCGTATATTCGACTGCCGATCGCCTCAGCGATCATGGGGGGATGTCTTGAACCTGCGCAAATTGTCGTCATTGGCGGCGTTGTCGATCGGCATTCTCGTCGTCGGCGCCTGCTCGATCCCGGAGCGCGGCCCCGGGGTGCCCGCCGCCGATACCGCCCGCGCCCTGCCGCTCGGCATTCCCAATGCGCGGTTCTTCGCCGACGGCGATCCGAAGGCCATGATGGAGGAAGGCGCCCGCAGCTTCGAACGTGAGCGGGCGGTTTGGCGCGCCGAGGGCAAGAAGACCACGCGTCCACCGCCGGTCTACTTCCTCGCCGTCTCCGGCGGCGGCGACAACGGCGCCTTCGGTGCCGGGTTGATGAACGGCTGGACCGCGCTCGGCACGCGCCCGGAATTCAAGATGGTGACCGGCGTCAGCACCGGCGCGCTGGTCGCGCCCGTCGCCTTCCTCGGACCCGGTTACGACGACGCCCTGCGCGACGTCTACACGACCATGACCCCCGACAAGGTCTTCCGTGCGCGCGGTCTCACGGCAGCCCTGTTCGACGACGCCATGGCCGACACCGGCCCGCTCGCCCAGGTGATTGAGACTTATGCCGACCAGAAGATGTTCGACGCCATCGCGCGCGAGTATCAGAAGGGCCGCCTGCTGCTGATAGGCACGACCCATCTCGACGCCCAGCGGCCGGTCATCTGGAACATCGGCGCTATCGCCGCCAGCGGCCATCCCGGCGGGCTGGAGCTGTTCCGCAAGATCCTGCGCGCCTCGGCGGCGATTCCCGGCCTCTTCCAGCCGGTCCTGTTCGACGTCGAGGTCGACGGCAGGAAGTACCAGGAGATGCACGTCGACGGCGGCGCGATCGCCCAGCTCTTCCTCTATCCGCCATCGCTCAACGTCGGCGCCGCCGGGTTCCGCCGCGAACGGCACGCCTACATCATCCGCAATGCGCGGCTCGACCCGGATTATGCGGCAAGCGAGCGGCGAACGATCTCGATCGCCGGCCGCGCCATCGCCACCATGCTGGCGGCCAGCGGCCAGAACGACGTGCTGCGGACCTATTTCGTCAGCCAGCGCGACGGTGTCGACTACAACCTGGCCTACATCGGCGCCGATTTCAGCGCGCCCAAGGCCGGCGAGTTCGACCAGACCTATATGCGCGCCCTCTATGCCTACGGCTTCCAGGAAGGCAAGGGCGGCCGCGCCTGGCACAAGGTGCCGCCCGGCCTCGGACACACCGTCGCGGACAAGACGGGCATGGTTAAGCGATAGCCGCCTGCTGGCCCAACTTTCACATTTTGGCCCAACTCGACGACAAGAAATAAAGCTCTCCGCACGCCGAAGAGCCAGTAAATGCGGGCTTCTGCCCGCCTCGAGGACCCCACCTGAAACGTGGGAGTGATGGGCCCCGAACTGTGCCCGTATCCGTCCCCCGACCCGCGCACGACACCTGTCCACGGCTCGAAGCGTGGCTCTTTTCCCTGTTGGTGCCGGCACTGGCGGCACGAAGCCCTTTGGGCTGAATTTGGACTGGGTCTCTCCCCAGGTCAGGACCTGGGGCGGCTGCACCGAGCACATAAGCGCAAACCCGCGGGCGGACGCAGGCCGGTCTTGCCGGAACAAACGAAAAGGGCCGGCGCAATCTCCGCCAGCCTACAGGAAATATAGGAATAAACCTGCTGAAAGGTCAACTTTATTTTGCGGTCGGCGGAAGAACCGGGATTCGGCCGCGCCGCAGCATCTTCTCCAGCGCCCGGAGGCCGGCCTCGTAGCGGCCGTGCCGGCAGTCGTCGAGCGCCAGCTCAGACCGCGCTTTGTCGCCAGTGTGGATAAAGGTCAGGATCGGTTCATAGCGCACCCACAACATGTAGAGCTGCGTGCAGCGGGCCATCAGCTCGGGCGATGCCGGCGGCGTCGGGGCGCAGGCGGCGGCCAAAGCGGCTGCCACGGCCGAGGCGGCGAACCGCGGCGCCAGACGATGCCATGCCGACACTCGATGCTCCCTTACAGCCTCAGCCCAGCAGCCCATGAGCGCCGAGCACGCCGGCGCCCGCCGTCGTCGTACCGGCCAACAGCAGAATCCAGTGCGCGCCCTGCACGTTTCGAAACATGGCCTCGGGTGCAGCCGTCGCCCGGCGATGAAACCATCCGCGCAGCAGCAGCGGCTCGACGGCGAACAGGATTGCCATGAACAGCAGCCAGACGAGGACCATTGCCGCCAGCCACCAGCCCGACGGCTCGAGGAAGCGCTCCCAGGCATCGAGGCGCCAGGCCATGTAGAAGCCGCTGAAGCCGGCGAGGGGAACCGAGACCTTCACCTGGGCCGAGAAGCGGCGCTCGATCGCCTCGAAAAGCGCGAGCCGGCGCGACGGCTTCTCGAACGCCGCGATGGCGGGCAGGATCACCGCGGTCACGAAGGCGACGCCGCCGATCCAGTGAATCACCGCCAGGACATGGACTGCCCGCGCTACCGTGAGATCGTCCATCTCCTGTCGTTCCGCAACGCCTAGGCGCGCCGCGTCGCGCTCGCCACCGCCGCGCCGCGGGAGCCTGGCGTGGCCGGCAGGCCATGCGTCTCGAGCCAGCCGGCGATCGCGGACGGCTCGGCCGGCAGCTCGACGGCGAGTGGACCGGCAAAGGCGCGCCAGCGATCGAGATTGCGCGCCGGAACGCCGACTAGGACGGGAATGCCAAGAGCGATTGCCTCGGCGATCGCGTCGCGCAAACCGCCGCCGTCGGCCTCGATCTTGCCGAACTTGTTGACCACCAGGAGACGCGGCCCATCCGCCTGCAGGCTGCTGCTGACGGCTTCGACCATTTCCGTCAGAATGCCGACGTCGAGCCGGCAGCCGCGCGCCTCCTTGCCGCGATGCTCGGCGATGGCGACGACATCGCCGTTCGCCAGGTCCTCCAGCAGCATGTCGCAGGGATGCCGGCCCGGCAGGTCGGCGGTTTCGATCTGTATCGCGCCGGCGAGGGCAATGCCGCGGTCGCGCAACGGCTCGATGGCCCGGGCAATGGCGCGATCCGGATAGATTCCGTCCGCATAGACCAGCGCCGCGATAAGGACTTCGGACATCGTTCAACCCTCCTTGCAGGTGCAGTGACCGCTGCAGCCCCCGTCCGGACTGTCGGCGTCGTGACGCAGCGACCATTCGAGCATGTGTTTCAGGCAGGCCGTGCCGGCATCGTCGGCGCGCTTGAGCGCCGTCATGAGGGCGAGCCAGTCCTCGTCGGAGGCGAGCTGCGCAAAGCGCCGCGATGCGCCGGCGGCATATTCTCCGACGTTCTCTCCGAACTGTCGGCCGGTCGCCTCGACCTGGACCATCAGGTTGAGATCCTCCAGCGCCACCAGCGTCTCGGCGGCGAAGGCCTCGTCGCCCAGTCGTTCCAGAACCTCGCCCAGCACCATCGCCATCTCCTACTGAACCAGGGGGCCGCGCGCGGCGGCGAGTTCGACACCGGTCACCTGGGCGCGTCCGGCCAGGATCGACACGTATTGCTGCTGGGCGCGACGGCGGACCGCCTCGTCGAGGTAGTCGGCGATGCGATCCCGCACGAGATCGAAAGGCAGCACCTCGCCGTCGATGCGCCGGTCCAGCCGCACGACGTGCAGCCCGTAGCGGCTCTCGACCGCCCGCGGATGAACCACCCCGGGTACCATGCCGCGCAACGCCGTCTCGAACTCGGGAACGGTCTGGCCGGTGCTGACCTGGCCCAGATTGCCGCCCTGTTTCGACGACGGGCAGGCCGAGTGCGCGGCGGCCGCGGCGACGAAACCGGCCGGGTCGCGCACCAGGTCGGCGACCAGCGCCGTTGCCGCCTCGCGGGCCCTGTCGCGGGCAGCCCCGTCGTCCGGTGCCGCCACGAACAGGATATGGGCGGCCTCGAACAGGTCGGGTGAGCGGAAGCGGCGGGTGTTGGCGTCGTAGTAGCGCCGGCACGCGGCCTCGTCGGCGCTTGGCACGTCGACCTCGCGCTCGATCAGGGCGCGCAGTCGCGCCTCCTGCGGCGTCTCGCGGCGGCCTTCGCCGTCCTCGAGCGGCTCGGCCACGATCGAAAGCCGCTCGACTTCCTGCGACAGCAGCTCGCGGATCACCAGCGCCCGTGCCGCGAGGTTCCACGCCTCGTCGGGATCGGTGGCGTGGTGGTGCTGGGTCTCGCGGGCGATGTCGCCGCCCGGAATGACGACGCCGTTGACGCTGACCGGCACGCGTGGGGCAACGCGGCGGCGGGGTGTCGTGGCCATGGCGCTCACTCCGCCGGCTCGCTCGCCGCCGGCGGGCGGCGGCGCGAGCGGACGATCTGATAGCCACGCCGGCCGAGATACCAGACCGGCGCCGAGAAGACGTGCACCAGGCGGCTGAACGGCGTCAGCAGGAAGAGCGTCATGCCGAGCACGAGGTGGGCAAGAAACGGCCACTCGATCTGTTGCAGCTCCCGGGAGTCGATCGGGCTGAGGGTGACGATGCCCTGCGCCCAGTGCGACAGGACGATCATGGTCATGCCGTCCGTGTGGGCGAGCGAGAATGGCGTGGTGATCAGGCCGAGCACGAGCTGGATCCAGATCAGCGACAGAATGGCGATGTCCATCACCGAGCTCGTCCGGCGGATTCGCACGTCGAACAGGCGGCGATGCAGCAGCACCGTCAGGCCGATGAAGCACACGATGCCGGCGATGCCGCCGGCGACGGCGGCAACGACCTGCTTGACCCCGACCGGGATCAGCAGGGTGTAGACCGACGTCGGCGTGAGCAGGCCGACGAAGTGCCCGACCACCAGGAAGAGGATGCCGAAGTGGAAGAGGTTGGAGCCCCACGCCAGCTGCCGGCGCCTCAGCATCTGACTGGAGGAGGCCCGCCACGTGTACTGCTCGCGCTCGAAGCGGATCAGGCTGCCGAGGAAGAACACCGTGGCGCAGATGTAGGGATACCATTCGAACAGCAGGTGAAAGATGAAGTCCTTCATGACGCAACTCCGTGAGGCTGGCGGACCGATCCCTGGCGCGTGAGCGGTTTGGCGACGCCGTCGCCCGGCCGCTGGGCGGCGCGCAGCCGGTCGGCAAGACCGTCGACGGCGCAGCCGCTGGCGACCGCCCCGGGGCCGAAGGTCACTTCCTGGTCGACCCAGGCCGCGTCGAGCGCCTCGAGGTCGTCCGGCTCGGGATCGGGCTCGGCACGCAGGATGGCGAGGGCGCCGGCATCAAGCTTCGCCCTGGAGATCGCCAGCAGGGCAGCCATCGCCGCCTCGTAAGCCGAGCCGCGCTTGGCCAGGCGCTCGCGAAGCGCTGCGATGACGGTCGCCGGCTGGCCGACCAGCTCGACCGCCGTCCGCGGCGCCTGCAGCGAAGCGTATTCCAGGAACAGCGGCAGGAAATCCGGCAGTTCGCTGCTCGCCGGCGTATAGCCGTTCTCCTCGTAGAGCTTCAGCAGATCGACCATGGCCTGGCCGCGATCGCGGCTTTCGCCATGCACGTGCTCGAAGAGGTGCAGGGACAGGGCGCGCGTGCGATCGAACAAGAGGCCGTACTGCTCCTGCAGGTCGTAGAGATCGCCGGCGGCGAGCTGGTCGATGAGCCGATGCAGCGCCGCCCGCTCGGCGACGCCGACGACCGCCTCGCCGTCGATGGCGGCGCGGATCTCCGGCGCCGCCGCGATCAACCCGGCGGTCGGATAGGACAGGAGTGCCGAAATGGCGCGCAGGGTCCTCATCACGCGACCTCCATCGGCTTGGGCGGCCGGAGCTTGCCGCCGGAGAACAGGTTGCCGGTGCCGTCCTCAGGCGAACAGCCGTTGCCGAAGCTGAAGCCGCAGGCGCCACGGAGATTGTGCGCGTCCTCGGCGATCTCGCGATGCGCCGTCGGAATGACGAAGCGATTCTCGTAGTTGGCGATCGCCATGAGCTGGTACATGTCCTCGATCTGCTCCGGCTCGAGGCCGACGCGCCTGGCGACGGCGGTGTCGATCACGCCGTCGACCGTCTTGGCGCGCATGTACGACCGCATCGCCAGCATGCGCTCAAGGCCGCGCGCCACCGGTTCCTCATCGCCCGCCGTCAGCATGTTAGCGAGATAGCGCAGCGGGATGCGCAGCGAGCGCACGTCGGGCATGGCGCCGTCGACACCCATCTTGCCGGCCTCGGCCGCCGACTGGATCGGCGACAGCGGCGGCACGTACCAGACCATGGGCAGCGTGCGATACTCGGGATGCAACGGGAAGGCGACCTTCCATTCCATCGCCATCTTCCATATCGGCGAGCGCCGCGCCGCCTCGAGCCACGCATCCGGCACGCCGTCCCGCCGTGCCTGCTCGCGAACCTGCTCGTCGTCGGGATCGAGGAAAATGCCGAGCTGGGCGTCGTAGAGCTGTCGCTCGTCGGGAACGCTGGCGGCCTGCTCGATGCGGTCGGCGTCGTACAGCATGACGCCGAGGTAGCGGATGCGTCCGACGCAGGTCTCGGAGCAGACGGTCGGTTGCCCGGCCTCGATGCGCGGGTAGCAGAATATGCACTTCTCCGACTTGCCGGACGACCAGTTGAAGTAGACCTTCTTGTAGGGACAGGCGGACACGCACATGCGCCAGCCTCGGCACTTGTCCTGATCGATCAGGACGATGCCGTCCTCCTCGCGCTTGTAGATTGCGCCGGAAGGGCAGGCCGCGACGCAGGTCGGGTTCAGGCAATGCTCGCAAAGCCGCGGCAGGTACATCATGAAAGTGTTCTCGAACTGCCCGTAGATCTCCTTCTGGATGCCCTCGAAATTAACATCGGCAGAGCGCTTGGCGAACTCGCCGCCCAGGATTTCCTCCCAGTTCGGACCCCACTCGATCTTTTCCATCGGCTGACCGGTGATCAGCGAGCGTGGGCGCGCCGTCGGAAAGGCCTCGAGCTCGGGTGCCTTCTGCAAATGCTCATAGTCGAAGGTAAACGGCTCGTAGTAGTCGTCGATTTCCGGCAAGTGGGGGTTGGCGAAGATGTTGGCGAGAATGCGCCACTTGGAGCCGAGGCGCGGCTGGATGCGGCCGTTCCTGCCGCGCACCCAGCCGCCCTTCCAGCGACGCTGGTTCTCCCACTCCTTGGGATAGCCGATGCCGGGTTTGGTCTCGACGTTGTTGAACCAAGCGTACTCCATGCCTTCGCGGCTGGTCCAGACGTTCTTGCAGGTCACCGAGCAGGTATGACAGCCGATGCACTTGTCGAGATTCAGGACCATCGCGATCTGCGCGCGGATTTTCATGATGGGTCTCCCATTCAGGTCGTGGGGGCCGAGTCGGGGTGCGACCGCTCGAGCCAGTCGACCTTGACCAGCTTGCGCACGATCACGAACTCGTCGCGGTTGGTGCCGATGGTGCCGTAGTAGTTGAAGCCGTAGGCGAGCTGGGCGTAGCCGCCGATCATGTGTGTCGGCTTCATGACGATGCGCGTGACCGAGTTGTGGATGCCGCCTCGGTTGCCGGTCATCTCCGAGCCCGGCACGTTCACGATCTTCTCCTGCGCGTGATACATGAAGAGCGTGCCTTCCTTCATGCGCTGGGAGACGACCGCGCGCGCGACCAGGGCGCCGTTGACGTTGTAGGCCTCGACCCAGTCGTTATCGACGATGCCCACCTTGGCGGCGTCGACTTCGCTCAGCCACACGATCGGCCCGCCGCGCGACAGGGTCAGCATCAGCAGGTTGTCGGTGTAGGTCGAATGGATGCCCCACTTCTGATGCGGTGTGATGAAGTTGAGCACGATCTGCTTCTCGCCGTTGGGCCGGCTGTCGATCACCGGCTTGACGGCGCGGAGGTCGAGCGGCGGGCGATAGACGCACAGGCCCTCGCCGAACGCCAGCATCCACAGGTGATCCTGGTAGAGCTGCTGGCGCCCGGTGAGCGTGCGCCACGGGATCAGTTCGTGGACGTTGGTGTAGCCGGCGTTGTAGCAGACCTTGTCGCTTTCCAGCCCCGACCAGGTCGGCGCCGAGATGATCTTGCGCGGCTGCGCCACGACATCGCGAAAGCGGATCTTCTCGTCTTCCTTGGGCAGCGCCAGATGCGTGTGATCGCGGCCGGTCGTCTTGGACAGCGCCGCCCAGGCGCGAACGGCGACCTCGCCATTGGTTTCCGGCGCCAGCATCAGCAAGGCTTCGGCGACGTCGATATCGCTTTCGATCCTCACCAGGCCCTTGGCCGCGCCTTCGGCGGTGACGACACCGTTCAGCTGTTTCAGGAGCTCGACCTCGTGACCGGTCGGCCAGGCGATGCCCTTGATGCCGTTGCCGACCTTGTCCATCAGCGGGCCGAGCGAGGTGAAGCGCTGGTAGACGCCGGGATAATCGCGCTCAACCACGGTGACGGCCGGCATGGTCTTGCCGGGGATCGGCTCGACCTCGCCGCGCTTCCAGTCCTTGACGCCGAACGGCTGCGCGATCTCGCCCGGGCTGTCGTGCATGATCGGCGTCAGCACGACGTCCTTCTCGACGCCCAGCACCTCGGGTGCGACGCGCGAGAACGCTTTGGCGATCGATTTGTAGATGTCCCAGTCGCTGCGCGACTCCCAGACCGGATCCACCGCGGCCGTCAGCGGGTGGATGAAGGGATGCATGTCGGAGGTGTTGAGGTCGTTCTTCTCGTACCAGGTGGCCGTCGGCAGCACGATGTCGGAGTAGACGCAGGTCGTGGACATGCGGAAGTCGAGCGTCACCAGCAGGTCGAGCTTTCCCTGTGGTGCCTCCTCGTGCCACACGGCCTCTGCCGGCTTCGCCTTGCCCTCCTGCCCGAGGTCCTTGCCCATGACGCCATGCGTCGTGCCGAGCAGGTGCTTCAGGAAGTATTCGTGACCCTTGCCCGAGGAGCCGAGCAGGTTGGAGCGCCAGATGAACATGTTGCGCGGCCAGTTCCTCGGACCGTCGGGATCCTCGCACGACAGCTTGAGCTCGCCGCTCTTGAGCTTCTGGGCCACGTAGTCCTTGGCCTCGAGGCCCGCCGCGGCGGCATCGCGCGCCACCTGCAGGGGATTGGTCTCGAGCTGAGGCGCCGACGGCAGCCAGCCCATGCGCTCGGCACGGATGTTGTAGTCGATGATCGCGCCGTCCCACGCGCCGGGAGGCGCGGTCGGCGAGACGATGTCGCCGATATTGACGGTCTCGTAGCGCCACTGGTCGCTGTGGGCATAGAACGCCGAGGTCGAGTTCTGCTGGCGCGGCGGACGGCCCCAGTCGAGGGCAAAGGCGAGCGGCGCCCAGCCGGCCTGCGGCCGGAGCTTCTCCTGGCCGACATAGTGCGCCCAGCCGCCGCCCGACTGGCCGACGCAGCCGCACATCGCCAGCATGTTGATCACGCCGCGATAGTTCATGTCGGCGTGGTACCAGTGGTTCATCGCCGCGCCGATGATGATCATCGAGCGGCCGTTGGTCTTCTCGGCGTTGGTCGCGAACTCGCGCGCCACCTGGACGATCTTGTCGCGCGAGACGCCGGTGATCTTCTCGGCCCACGCCGGTGTATAGGGCACGTCGTCGTCGAGTGACCTGGCGACATTGGGTCCGCCCAGCCCGCCGTCGACCCCGTAGTTGGCGACGAACAGGTCGTGCACAGTGGCGACCAGCGTCTCGCCGTCGGCCAGCTTCAGCTTCTTCACCGCGACCAGCCGGTTCAGCACGCCGTCGTGGTCGGTCGAGGCGAAGTGCTCGTGCTTGATGTTGCCGAAATAGGGGAAGCCCACGTCGACCACGTCGTCGGCGACGTCGTTCAGCGACAGCCGCAGGTTGACGTCCTTGCCGGTCGATTCCTTGTTCTCGAGATTCCATTTGCCGCTCTCGCCCCAGCGGAAGCCGATCGAGCCGCGCGGCGCCACGACGGCGCCCGAGGCCTCGTCGAGGGCGACGGTCTTCCAGTCCGGGTTGTTCGCCTCGCCGAGCGAGGCGTCGAAGTCGGAGGCGCGCACGAAGCGGTCGGGGACGTACATGCCGTCGCGCTTGGCGAGCCGCACCAGCATCGGCATGTCGGTGCACTGGCGCACGTAATCGCGGAAGTACTTGACCTGCCGGTCGACGTGATACTCCTTGAGAATCACGTGGCCCATCGCCATGGCGAGCGCCGAGTCGGTGCCCTGCTTCACCGACAGCCAGATGTCGCCGAACTTTGAGGCCTCCGAATAGTCGGGGCAGATCACCGCGCTCTTCAGCCCGCGATAGCGGGCCTCGGTGTAGAAATGGGCGTCCGGCGTGCGCGTCTGCGGCACATTGGAGCCCCACAGGATCACGAAGCCGGCGTTGTACCAGTCGGCCGATTCCGGCACGTCGGTCTGCTCGCCCCAGGTCTGCGGCGAGGCCGGCGGCAGGTCGCAGTACCAGTCGTAGAACGACATGCAGACGCCGCCGATCAGCGACAGGTAGCGCGAGCCTGCGGCGTAGGAAACCATCGACATGGCCGGGATCGGCGAGAAGCCGAAGATGCGGTCGGGTCCCCAGGTCTTGGCGGTGTAGGCGTTGGCGGCGGCGATGAGCTCGGTCGCCTCCTCCCAGCCGACGCGCACGAAGCCGCCGTGGCCGCGCTTGCTGGTGTAGGCCTGGCGCTTCTTGGGATCCTCGACGATCGAGGCCCAGGCGGCGACCGGCGCGAGCGTGGCGCGCGCCTCGCGCCACAGCCGCAGCAAGCGCGAGCGCGCCAGCGGGTACTTCACGCGGTTGCCGGAATAGAGGTACCAGCTGTAGCTGGCGCCGCGCGAGCAGCCGCGCGGCTCGTGGTTCGGCAGCTCGGGACGCGTGCGCGGATAATCCGTCTGCTGCGTCTCCCAGGTGACGATGCCGCCCTTGACGTAGATCTTCCACGAGCACGAGCCGGTGCAGTTGGCGCCGTGCGTCGAGCGCACGATCTTGTCGTGCTGCCAGCGCTTGCGATAGGAGTCTTCCCAGCTCCGGTCCTCGGTGGTGGTGATGCCGTGGCCGCCGGCGAACGGCTCCTTGACCTTGGTGAAGAAGGTCAGGCGGTCGAGAAAATGCGACACGATTCTGTCTCCCTTATTGCGCGGCGACGGCGGCGTTGTGCGGCGACGTCTTGCGCTCGACGTCGAACAGCAGCCCGCCCTTGCGGGTGTAGAAGAGCCACGTGACGGCGATGCAGCTCACGTAGAAGGCGATGAAGCCGTAGAGGGCGAGCTCGGGGCCGCCGGTTAAGGCGATCGAGGAGCCGAAGCCCTTGGGGATGAAGAACGCGCCGTAGGCCGCGATCGCCGAGGTGAAGCCGATGATCGCCGCGGACTCCCTGTCCGACTGCAGGCGGCGCGCCTCGACGCCGGCCTGCGGCATCAGCCGGTCCATGTCCTTGCGCATGATCGCGGGGATCATCTGGAAGGTCGAGGCGTTGCCGACGCCGCTGGCGAGGAACAGGAAGAGGAAGCAGACGAAGAAGCCGGTGAAGCTCTTCTCGCCCAGGAAATAGACGACGCCCGCTGCGCCGAGCGCCATGGCCACGAACACCCAGAAGGTGACGCGGCCGCCACCCCACCTGTCGGAGATCCAGCCGGTCATCGAGCGCGAGAGCGCGCCGACCAGCGGTCCGAGGAAGGCGTACTTCAGGGCGTTGATCTCGGGGAACTGGATCTTGGCGAGCAGCGGGAAGCCCGCCGAGTAGCCGATGAACGAGCCGAAGGTGCCGGTATAGAGCCAGCACATGATCCAGTTGTGCCGGCGCTGGAAGATCACTGACTGCTCGGTGAACGAGGCCTTGGCCGAGGCGATGTCGTTCATGCCGAACCAGGCCGCGATGGCCGCGGCGGCAATGAACGGAACCCAGACGAAGCCGGCGTTCTGCAGCCACAGGCTGGTCTGCACGCCGCCCTCGGTGACGCTCTGCGGCGCGCCGCCCAGCCAGCCGAACACGCCGGCGGTGATCACCATCGGCACGACGAACTGCACGACGCTGACGCCGAGGTTGCCGAGGCCGGCGTTGAGCGCCAGCGCGTTGCCCTTCTCGGCCTTGGGGAAGAAGAAGGAGATGTTGGACATCGACGAGGCGAAGTTGCCGCCGCCGAAGCCGCACAGCAGCGCCAGCCCGAGGAAGATCCAGTAGGGCGTCGCCGGGTTCTGCACGGCGTAGCCGATGCCGACCGCCGGTATCATCAGCGACCAGGTGGCGAGCGTCGTCCACATGCGGCCACCGAAGATCGGCACGGTGAAGGAGTAGAAGATGCGCAAGGTCGCGCCCGACACGCCGGGCAGCGCCGCCAGCCAGAAGAGCTGGTCGGTGGTGTAGCGGAAGCCGATCGACGGCAGCTTGGCGACGACCACCGACCACACCATCCAGACCGAGAAGGACAGCAGCAGCGCCGGGATCGAGATCGCGAGGTTGCGCCGGGCGATCCTGCGGCCGGTGCTGTCCCAGAAATTCTTGTCCTCGGGCCGCCAATCCTCGATCGCCTTGCCGGACAGCTTGCCGACATGCTCGGGCCCATGGATGGGCTGCATCTCGGGCAATTCGGGCAGCTTGGCCAGCGCCTCGCCCACCACGGCGCGCTCCATGGTGCGGATCGAGACGTGCATCCAGACGAGCGACACCGTGACGATCAGGAACAGCAGCATGAAGCAGCTCGTCCACACGCCGGTCAGGTCGTTCAGCGCGCCGAACGCGATCGGCAGTACGAAGCCGCCCAGGCCGCCGACCAGGCCGACGACGCCGCCGACGGCGCCGACATGCCTGGGATAGTAGACGGGGATGTGCTTGTAGACCGCGGCCTTGCCGAGACTCATGAAGAAGCCGAGCACGAAGGCCGCCACGGTGAAGGGCACGAGGCCCATCTCGAGCGTGAAAGAGATCGGCCCATGGATGCCCCTGACGATGTACTGGGTCGGCGGATACGACATCACGAAAAGGGCGACGACCGAGACGCCGAATGTCCAGTACATGATCCGCCGCGCACCGTGCCTGTCGGAGAGCACGCCACCGTAAATCCGGAACAAGCTGGCCGGCACCGAGTAGGCCGCACCGATCATGCCCGCGGTCGTGATGTCGAGCCCATAGACCCCGATCAGATAGCGCGGTAGCCAAAGCGACAGCGCCACGAAGGCGCCGAAGACGAAGAAGTAATAGAGCGCGAAGCGCCAGACCTGGACGTTGCGCAGCGGCTCGAGCATGGCCGAGACCGGCTCCGGCTTGAGGCCGGCCTTGCGGCGCGCCGCGAGCTGCGGATCGTCGCGCGTGGTGAACCAGAAGATTACCGCCATGACGATCAGCGCGGCCGCCCAGATCTCGGCGACGCTCTTCCAGCCCCAGGCGACCATGACGAAGGGCGCGACGAACTTGGTGACGGCGGCGCCGACATTGCCGGCGCCGAAGATGCCGAGCGCCGTGCCCTGCTTGTCGGGTCCGTACCAGCGCGACACGTAGGAGATGCCGACGGCGAACGAGCCGCCGGCGATGCCGACGCCCAGGGCGGCGAGCAGGAAGGTCGGATAGTCGTAGGCCCAGGTCAGCAGCCAGGTCGCGACCGCGGCGGCCACCATGACGCCGACATAGACGACGCGCCCGCCATACTGGTCGGCCCAGATGCCAAGGATCAGCCGGATCAGCGAGCCGGTCAGGATTGGCGTGCCTACCAGCAGGCCGAACTGCGTATCGCTGAGCCCTAGGTCTTCCTTGATCTGGAGGCCGATGATGGAAAAGATCGTCCAGACCGCGAAGCAGACCGTGAAAGCCAACGTACTCATGCCGAGCGCCACGCCACGCCCCTCTGGAGACGTTTCTTGAACACTCGTCGGTCGCTGCATCATTTGCTCCCCGTCCATCGCAGCCTGGCGATGGAGAGAACATCGGAGCGACCGGTCTCCGGCCACTTGACGTGAATCAACTGCGGTGCCGGTGGCGGGAATCTTCGGGTATTTGTTCTCTTTTGCGAACGGAGCCCGTTCACATTTGGTAAGAACGGCGCGTCGGGGCTTCAGGCGGGAGGGCAGGACCGGATCATGCGCACCACCGATCTACCGCTGATCCGCCGCTCGCGGTTGTTCGCCCAGGTGGCGGAGCCCGATCTGGCGGCAATGCTGACCGCCTGCTTCGTCCAGACGCTGCCCGAGGGCGCCGTCCTCTGCCGCCAGGGCGAGAAGGCCGAGTTTCTCCATGTCGTCCTGTCTGGCCGCGTCGGCCTGTTCGGCGAGGCCGCCCGCGACGAGGCGCTGGTCGAGTTCTTCGGCCCGGGCGACGCCTTCATCGTGCCCGCCGTGGTGCTCGACGCCCCCTATCTGCTGACGGCGCGGCTGCTGGGCGAGGGCCGCATCCTGATGTGGCCAGCGCCGGCTTTCCGCGCCCAGGTGCGGGCGACCGGGCCGCTGGCTTACGGCGCGGTGCTGCTGTTGTCGGGCTACTGGCGGACGCTGGTCGGCCAGATCAAGGACCTGAAGCTGCTGTCGGCGATCGAGCGGCTTTCGGCGTTTCTGCTGGCGCTCGCGCCGCGCGACACGGGACCCGTCACGGTGACCCTTCCCGGCGGCCGGCGGCTGGTGGCGGGCCGGCTGGGCATCACGCCGCAGAGCCTGTCGCGCGCCTTCGCCGCGCTACGGCCTCTCGGCGTCAGCGGCGGCGGGCGCCAGGTCCTGATCGCCGATGCGGCGCGCCTGCGCGAATTCGCGGGGGCCCGTGCTTTGAAGTGACGGGTGCGGCGGAACGGTGAAAGGACCGCGACCAATATGTGATCCTCGCCTGAACGGCAGGGCGCGCCTTTGTACAAGTATACGGGTCAACGCCGATGCTCGAGTGCATCATTTGCGAGATCGACGTGCAAGGCGCCGAATTCATGGTGCTGGCCGGCATGACCGGACGACTCAGCGAGGTCGATGCCCTGGTGATCGAGACCAGCACCATCGCCACGGTCAAAGGTGGGACGAAGGTTCATGACATCGTGCGCTTCCTGGGTGAACACGGATTTTTCCGATGTTGTCGGGCTGCGCCGTCGGCCGCTCGATATGGCGACGGCGCAGCTCGACCTGCCCAGCAATGCTGCGCCGCACCATGATCGCGTTGGTCAACCGGTCTCTAAGGATTTGGGGTTCGAGTGGCCGAGCTTGTGATCGTTAAGTCTAGTGCCGACACGCTTGCACTGCGACTGTGCAGGCGCAACATCGTGGTCGGGTCCGCGGTATGCCGCAAACTCGCCACATGGCTCCCCTAGGGCTCTTACCAGGTCTCTCACAGTGCACTTGCGGAAACAAAATGAGGATCGGAAGCCTGATGAAGCAGACCGTGGGAGTCGGACTACTGCTCTTGTCTGGGTGCGAGGTTGCTCGCAGTGCACGCGACGACTTCGCCCGGCTGACGTCGTCCCAACCTGCGGCCTCCCAAGTTCGCAAGACCAACTCAGCCCCGCCTCAAGTGGCGTCCAAAGCGCGGAGTACGCCGTCAACGGCGACCGGGACCTTCGAACCTTCTGTTATGGGCAGCGGCACCACCGCGCCCGCGACGGCAGCGAACGATACGCCGACCGTAGAGCTTGCCGGCGCCAGCGAGAACAAGCTCCGGGCGCTGCTTGGCGCCCCAACAAGCGAGGAGGATCAGCCGCCAGGAAAGCGGTGGCAGTACCGCGACGGGAAATGCACGTTGGACGTCCAGCTCTACCCGGACGTCCAGACGAAACAGTTTGGCACTCTAGCGTACAAGGTGAAGAGCGATGACAACACAGATGAAGGACAACGTCTCTGCTTGGCCCAGCTCCAATCCCGGCTTCAGGCCCGACGCAAGCAACGCCGCGGATCGGCGAATCCGTCTCGCCTTCGTCGAGGACGACGATGATTATCGGGAAGCTGTGACGGGCGAACTGGGCGACCACGGCTTCGTGGTCGAAGGCTTCTGCGATGGCCCCGCCCTGCTGGCTTCCTTTGCCGCGGGTGCAGAGGCGGAAATCATCCTGCTCGACTGGAACCTGCCCAGCATGTCAGGCATCGATCTCCTGCCGAAGCTTCGCCGGAATGGGATAGCGCTGCCCGTCGTCTTCCTCACCGGGCGGTCCCAGCTGGCCTACGAGAAGCTCGCGTTCGACCGCGGCGCGCTCGACTTCGTGGACAAGGCCCGCGGCGTGCCGATCCTGGCACAACGGCTGAGGCTGATCGCCGAATCGGCCAAGAAGCCTCTCAAGCCGGAGTTCGAGGGCAACTTCCATTGTGGACGTCTGATGCTCAAGCCCGACGTGAGCCGTGCTTTCTGGAACGATTCCGACATCAACCTCACGCTCACCGAGTTCAAGATTGTGCATCTGCTGGCTGCCAACGTGGGTAGCCACGTAACCTATCGCGCCGTCTACGACTGCATGCACTATGTGGGCTTCATCGCTGGGAGCGGCGAAAATGGCTATCGAACCAACGTCCGCTCCTGCATCAAGCGGATTCGCAACAAGTTCCGCGCAATCGACCCAGACTTTGCCGAAATCGACAACTACCAGTCCTTCGGCTACCGTTGGGGTAAGGCCTAGCATCAGCGCGCGCATCCGCTGGTCACCACTCCGCAGGATCGCCGCATCACTGACGCTGAAGCTGGTTATGCTGGTCGGCATCTTCATCGCTCTGCCCGTGGTGCTTTACTGGCAGTTCGAAAGCGCCGACCGGCAGATGCGCGAGCTGGTGACGCGCGCCATTCAGGACCGCAGCGGCCTGATCGCCGACGCGCTCAGGCCGGTACTGAAGGAAACCGACACGACATTTCCGCTGGCGCTCAATCACGAGCTCGCCAAATACGGCAGCGATGGCACAGTGCTGAAATTGATGTTCCAGCCTGCCGCAGAGCGAGAATCGGGCCGCTTCTACTTCGTCGCCTCGGTACCCACGATCCGCGGCGATGCCATGGCGGCGGAACTCGACGAACTCGGCCACCGTGGCATCCTGCAGCGTCTCTCCGAAGTCTGCATGTGGGACGCCACCGACGAGATCCGCTACCGGCAGGCCGACGGCACCGTAGAGCTCCTGACCTCGATCATTCCCATCCGTGTCCGCGACAGCTGCTGGGTATTGACCTCGACACATGTTACGTCGGAATTCCTCAATACCTCGATCGGCCGGCCCTACTGGGAGACGCCGGAGATTCGCATTGCAGCGGCAATCTACCTCGTCGGCGCCGTGCTGGCGTTCCTGGTGGCGTTCAGCATCCGGCTCAGCCTTCGTCGCTTCCGTACGGTCGCCAACGAGATCAGCCAGGGTCGTATCGGCGATCATGCCTTCGCCCGCCGCAATGTCGTGCCCGAGCTGTCGAGCGTGGCAGGCGACTTCGACAAGCTGGTGCATGATCTGAGACGTGTTTCGCATCAGATCAGGCAATCCGCCGAAGACAACGCGCACTCCTTCAAGACGCCGCTTGCCACCATCCAGTCGGCGTTGCAGCCGGTACGGCGCGCCATCCCGGAGAACGACCCTCGTGCGCGGCGAGCCATCGAGATCGTCGATTCCTCACTGGCACGACTGCTCGCTCTCGTGAATGCCGCGCAGCACTATGACATCAGCACCGCCGAGATGCTTGAAGCGCCGCGCCTGCCGATCGACGTCACCCGGGTGGTCGCCGAAGCCGTGCGCCACTTCCGCGAAATTCTGGCCAGCCGCGACATCCGCCTGATCCGCCGCCTCGACGATGACGTCGTAGTACGCGCCGGCCGGGGCATGCTCGAGCTTGTGCTGCAAAGCGTCCTGGAGAATGCGATCAGCTTCTCGCCGCCGGGCAGCACCATCAGGGTGACGCTGACGGCCAATGAGGAAACAGTTGAACTGCAGATCGACGATGAGGGGCCGGGTATTGATCCGGCCAAGATTGACCGCGTGTTCGAGCGCTATTTCTCGTCGCGACCCGGCGACACCGTGGGTGGACGCGAACCCGTCGAGCATTCCGGTCTCGGGCTCTGGATCGTGCGCCGCAACATCGAGGCGCTGGGCGGCCAGGTAAGCGCAAGCAACAGGATCAGTGGCGGCCTTTCGATCGTCATCGTTCTGCCGCGTAACGGTCATCGCTAACGCTCTGGCGGACCATGGTTTGCCCAGGAATGGCGTCCCCGAGAGGA